>JADZDV010000377.1 GCA_020850915.1 Chloroflexota bacterium
ATTCGGGTCAGTGATGGTCGTTATCCGTCCAGCATCGTCGTAGGCCCACTGGGTGACGATCTCACCGCCCGAGTACTCCGACGTGGTCAAGCCGGTCTTCTTCTCCTTCGTCCTGCGCCCGGCGTCGTCGTACTCGAACTCGGTGTCGCTCCAGCTCGTGCCTGGACAGCCAGAGCCCGAGCCGCGGGCCGTGGCGACATGCTGCTTCGAGACCAGACCGTTCTGGAGATACTCGGTCGTGGTGCAGGGCCGCGCGGCAGCCGTTGCGCCGGGCATGACGGTCGTGATGACCCGTCCGCGGTTGTCTACGGTGTAGTCGGTCACGCCATTCATCGGGTCGGTGGTGCTCAGAAGCTGGCCATCACGGCTGTACGTCGACTGGGTGATCAGGTCGATGTTGTTGTCGTTGTCCGTTGGCGAGGCGCTCATCCGAATGCGGACCTTCGTGACCCGCCCCAGGTCGTCGTAGGTCGTCTCGCTCCCCTGATCGTCGTTGCTGGCGCTCGTGCCACCCATCCGGGTCTCCGTCACTCGGCCCCAGGTGTCCCAGGTGTAGGTGGTCTTGCTGCCATCGGCGCGGGTCTCGGTCTGCACCTGTCCGTGCGCCTCGTACGTGTAATCGGTGTAGTTGTTCCGGGCGTCGGAGACAGAGGTGAGCTGGCGCGTGCTGTTGAAGTCGTGATCGACGCTGTGCGTCAGGGCGTCGGTCACGGGGTTGATGTCGCCGTTCGTGTCGTAATCGTAGGTGGTGAGGTTCGTCCGGGCGTCTTCCTTACTCTGGCGGCGGTTGTTGCTGTAGTAGGTGAACTGCGTCTCCTGTCCCTGGCGATTGGTGATCTTGGTGCGGTTCGCGTTGGCGTCGTACTCGAAGGTGGTCGTTTCGTCGAACGGGTTGGTGTGCGAGTGCAGGTTCTGCTCGGCGGTCCAGGTGCGCTTGACGGCGTGCCCCAGCGGGTCGGTCCGCTCGTAGACCTGGCCGGAGCCGAGGGTCTTATAGGCCCAATCCTTGCCGCGCGGATCGGTCACCGTCACCTGGCCCAGCCCCGGCTGCCAGGCGAACTGCCAGCAATGGGTCAGCCCGCAGGTGGCGCTCTGACCGCTCGCCGGCGCCGGCAGGTCGATCGAGCTCACCCGCCCCTGGGCGTCGTACCCGATGCTATAGACGTTGCCTTCCGGCGTCTTCACTGAGGTGAGACGCGTGCTGGGCCAGGTCTCGTAGCCATACTCGATGCGGATCTGCTCGCCGGAGACCCCGCCGGTGTATGCGACCGAGTTGTAGATCAGGGTCGCGGCGGTGAGCCGACCGTTGCCATCGTAGGCGTACTTGTAGACGTAACAGTTGTCGGTGGAGGTCGTGTCGGTGCAGCTCCCAGCGCTGAAGCTGGGCTTGAGCAGCTTGATCTGGTCGATCTTGCCCCCGCTGACGCTGAACGCCTGGTTTCGCGCCGTGACGCCCTGGATGTTGGACAGCACGCCGCTGGTGTAGCTCCAGGTCCAGAAGGAGTCCGAACTGTCGGTGGTCTCCCCGTTCCGCTTGTAGGTCGCCTGCCCGTTGGCGTTGAAGAGCAGGCGGTTGCCGTACAGATCGGTCAGCCGCCAGACCTTGCTCGAGTTGGTGTTCGGCTTCTCCAGGATGGTGTGCATCCCCAGCTCGGGGTACCAGACGCCGGTGTTTGGGTCCTTCAGGTAGATGTACTTCGCGCCGTCGTCGGACCAGAAGTTGATCTGCTTGTCGCCAACGAACTCCAGGTGGGGCGAGAAGCTGCCGGTCCAGCCGGGGCCCATCAGATAGGCGCTGGTGTTCTGCGAGTCGTAGACCCGCCGGATCACGTCGTTCCAGGTGCGCGAGGGGACGTTGGCGTCGGTCATCTCATAGTGCAGATTGCCGTTGGCCAGGTTGACCTTCAGCGCCCCGGCCCCCGGGAGGTCCACCTGCTGGTAGGACCAGATGCTCCGGTCTCCGAAGAGGTCCAGCCGCTTGACGTCGTACATGAGCTGGTCGGTGGTCTTGTCGCGGATGTAGTAGAAAGGCAGGATCTCCGAGCCCAGGGCGCGCGGCACGGTCAGCCACTGGATCTTGCGGTCGCCGGAGACGGCCTCGGCGAGCCAGGTGCGGTCCGGGTCCTCGTCCAGGGAGCCGACCGCTAGCTTGACGCGCTGGCCGCGGATCTCCCAGTCTGAATTGCTGTTCTTCTTCAGTCGGAACAGGTAGAAGGAGGTCCCGTCTGTCGTCAACTGCGGGTACATGTCGTTGCTGCCGGCAGCCGTGCTCTCGGAGTTCCAGCTCGACGTGCCGGTGCGCATCACCGAGTATTCGATCGCCTGGCGGTTGGTCCCGCCAGTGCTGGGGGAGAAGGCGATTACCGGCACGAGCGGAGCCGTGCCGTCCTCGTTGAAGTCCGGGGTGGCGACGGTGCTGTACTCCTTGCCGTCGCGCGCGGCCATATTCGTCGAGATGTTGTGGATGCCGCGCCAGCAGGCTGACGGGCTGCAGTCGCGCGCAAAGGTGTCGCTCTTCTGCGCGGTCCCGTCCCGCGCGAAGGCGACCACGCCGCCGTCGGCGGCCAGGAGCGAGCCGTAACGCGACACGGTGCCCGTGGAGAAGCCCGGGTTGGTGTTTGTCCAGGTGGGCGTCCCGCCCAGGGTGGACAGGTCCGTGTAGCGCGCCTCGAAGCTGTAGTTCGTGCCCGCCTGCTTGTCAGCGCCCACCCAGAGGTAGCGCGTGGTGGCGGGCGCCTTCGGCTCCTCGATCACGACCGTCGCGCCGCTCCACGAATTGGTGGCGTGAGCCGCCAGGTCGATCCGCGTCCCCAGCGTCCAGCTATGCGTCCCGCTGGTATAGGTCAGGGGGTAGAGCGCCAGGCGGTTCTGGCTGCTGATGCTGCCGGTCAGGGCCAGGTAGATGGTGTTGGTAGCGCGGTCGATCTCGACGGAGAAGCCGCCGGCACCCAGGCTGGCCAGCACGGAGCTGGGGCCGCTGGTCGAGGCGAAGTTATTGCTGGAGGTCAGCAGGTAGATGCCGGGCGCGGTGGAGTTCGAGTCATAGTAGAAGAACGCCTGGGTGCCGTCGTTGGCGACGACGGACTGGCGCTGCCAGGGCGCGGGCGCATTCGGCAGCAGGTTGGCGTCACTGGCGATGACGGTCGGGTCCACCTCCAGCGGCAGGGCGCCCGTATCGAGCGTGCCCTGGTCCAGGACGACTTCGAGCTTCTGGTCGCCGACCAGGCGAAAGGCCGCCGCCCCGGAGCGGCCGCGCGCGTCTTTCAAGGTGGGCGCCGGCACGAGGAAGGCGGGGTTCTCCAGGTGATCCAGCAGGTCCAGGCCGCCATCGGACCGCGCGCGCGGCGTCAGCCCATGCAGGTCGAGGTCGTACTCCAGCAAGTTGGTGCGCGGCCGCTCGTTCAGCCGCACGGTCTCCTTCATTCCGCGCCCGTCAGCGGTGGGCTCCAGCACGACTTCGAGGTGTGCTCCGTAGCGGTTGCCGCCGGGCGTCGCGGGGTCCGCGGTCGAAGTTGGGGTGGCGGTCCCGCCCGTGGAGGGCGGCGCGGTGGCCGCCGGGGTGGATGTGGCGGTCGACGTCACGCCACGGTTCGGAGCGATCGTCACCGTGGGGACAGAGGTCGCGGTCGGGACGGTCGGGGTGGACGCCGACGTTCTCGCGGTCGGCTGGGCGCTCGGCGTACCAAGCGGCTGGGCCAGGAGCTGCGAGGCCAGCGGCGCGTCGGGGTCCATGGCGGCTCGACTGCTCGGCACGTCAAAGACCCGTTTGCCGTCCTGGGTGCGGGCGCGACGACCGCCGACACCTTGAAGGTGTATTCCGATCTCCGTGAGTGGCTCGCCGGGCAGCTCCCGCCGCGCCCGGACCCCCGGGCCCTTCTGCTCTGCCTCGGAGAAGTCGAACTCCGGTTTCCGCTCGGCCGGGCCGGTCGCCTGGCTGAAAGCTTTCGGCCCGGGTCGCTGGAGCACGGTCTGCTCGGCAGGAAAGGCGTTTGGCTGTTTGACGTGCAGGGCCGGGACGTCCCCGACCTCAGCCCGCGCCAGTCTCGCGACCAGCGCGGGCAAGTGCGCCAGCGGGCTCTGGCTCAGGCGCGTAATGTCCAGCATGTCCAGGCCAGGCAGCCCGTCCCACGAGATGGGGAGCAGCGACACGATGGTCAGCCAGGAAACGATCGTGAGAATCCGTCCACGCCTCGCCATCCGGGGAGCCTCCACAGCCCGCCCGCGGCTTCCGCGCGGGCGCCGAGGCCCAGCCTACGCCGGAGCTACCGCCGGAAGTCTGACGAGAATCTCGCCGTTTTCTCCTGTTTTTCTCGGGGCGCTGGCAGGCCTGCACGCGCACTTCGGGAATGCAGGCCGGTGTAAGGCGCTCAGTTGGCCTTCGGCTCCGGTTCGAACACGTACCCTAGGCCGTGGCGTGTCTGGATCATGTCCGCGCTGTCCGAGCCTAACGCCTTTCGAACGCGGTGGACCGCCCGGTGCAGGAGCTCCACGGCCCCCTCGAACTCGCTCCCCCAGACTCTGGCAAGGAGCTCCCTCTGGAGCAGAAGCTGTCCGGGATGCGCGACGAGCTCAACCAGAAGACGATAGTCGAGTGGCTGCAGGGGAACGCGGCTACCGGCCCCCGCAAACAGGCCTGCCGCCTCGTCCCGCCAGAGATCGAACGTGGCTGAGACCAGCCGAGGCCCGCTCGGTGGCAGTTCCACGGTCTGCTCGTCGGCCTGGTCTGCTACTTCCAGGCCCAGCAGGACCATCGGTGGACCGTTCTCCCCTTCGGATAATCCAAGAACGCGTACCCGCATCCCGCCTGCTCCCACGAGCGCGCGTAGCGTGCTCTCGACCCGGTGGCACTCATTGTGACGCTCCTCTGTTTGACGCTCCTCTGTGGCGACCTGCCCCACCATGTAAAGTCCCCCACCTCGGTAGTATCCCACCATATTGCTTCGAGGCCAACTGCTTGCCCGGCTACTGCCGAGCATAAGTCGGCTTGTCTGCTGCAGGGCGATCATAAGAGTCGTGTCGGGAATGTGCCAAACGTAGCGGCTCTGTCACCTGGAACGCCTCGGGTGGACGCCAGGTGAGCCTCTAAACTCTCCAAGAGCCATGCACGAGCTTGCGGCGGTGGCGACGCTGATGGAGACGCTGCGCGAGACCGTGCCGGACGAGCGGCCGGGCGAGGTGGCGTGCGTGCGGCTGCGACGGGGGAGCGCGTTCTCCGAGGAGGCGCTGCGCCAGGGGTTCGAGCTGCTCGCTCGGGGGACCCGCTTCGAGCGGGCGCGGCTGGAGGTCGAGACGGTCGATCTCGTCGTGGAGTGCGACTGCGGCCTGGCGCGTCGGGTTACGGCGGACGATCTCGTCGGACACATGTATGTCTGCGCCGCGTGCGGCGCGGTGCGCGACCTGAAGGGCGTGGATGAGCTGGCACTCGTCGGCGTCGTGCTTGTGACGGATGAGCCTGAAGGGCCAGGGCGTCGCGACGCCTGAGTTGCCGACGTCGCGCGGGGTCCGGGACGATCGGGCACCTCGTTCGTTCTACCGAGCAACAACGCGCTCACGGGACAGGAGTCCCCGGGTAGGGGTGGTCCGCCGCCCGCCAGCCCCTCGCGAGGTGTGCCTATCCGTTCGCCGTGCGCCCGGCCCGCTGGGCGCACGGGTCATCCGATGGCGGATCGAGGAACAGGCATGCCAGGCGGCGTCACACGGTGGTACATCTCGCTCGGACTCGCGCTGGCGCTGGCCGTCTGCACGGTGAGCTTTCGAGCCGAAGCGCAGTCAGAGAGCGTCTGGGTCCGTGAGGGGCTGGAGGGCTCGGAGGTCCGGGCGCTCGTCGTGGACCGGGATGGCGGCCGGCCGGCCGCGCTGGTGGCTCGCGGCGGCACCGAGAGCCCCCTCCGCCTGCGCGGCCAGCGCGGCTGGACCCAGCCCGACCCGTCGAGCCTGCCCAACCTGGTCCTGGCGCTCGGCGCGGTAGATGGATTGTATGCCGCCGGACTAGGCAGCTTTGGCATAACTTCACACCTGTTCGCACAGGGACCGGAGAGCTATATCTACTCAGTTGTGAGTTTTCTCTGTGCTCTCCGAAGAATCAGTAGCCTCAAATCGGCGTGCAGTTTCACAAGTTCGTGATAATCTTTTCGATACTCGTCTCTAACATCAGTATATTCACCCGCAATCTCTTTCTGCCAAAATATCTTCTGTTCGGGTGTTTCTTCAATCCCAGATAAGACGCGAACGAAGGAACGATCGAGCTCGCGAAGCCAAGCATCAAAATCTTGCACGATTCGCAATCCTTCCAATCGAATCTCCAAGTGAGACCTAGGCATGTCTCCATGCCATTCTCAGATAATCCTCATCATCGGAACGGATCTGCTATCATGCTCGACAAAAAATATCGACCATGATAGCAAGCCAGACTATTCACTCTAGTTTCCGGTAACTCTAGTTTCCGGTAACAGCGAACGAGGGGGACGGCGGTGAGGCCGTCCGACAGCAAGCGAGCCGGCCGGTTCGGTATCGTCAGGTTGCTGAGACTCGACGAAACGGACGGACGGCTCGATGCAAGAGCGAGTATATCGGGTGATCGGGGTGCTGTGCAGGGTGGTCGGCGGGACGCCGATTGGGACGAATTTGGCGTTGGTGCACCTGCTGTGGATGCTGGTCAGCGGGCGGCTGCTGGGGTCGCGAGGCGCGGTGATCCCCGGGCTGAGCACACTGGGCCTGTCCGAACCGGCCGTGCGTCGGGCCTGGGCCGCGTTGGGCCACGGGAGCTGGAGCAGCGGTGGGCTGCTCCAGCGGTGGCGGGCGCACGTCGAGCAGGATGGTCGGTGGCAGGCGCACGAGCACGAGGGGTACCGGCCGGTGGCGGTGGATGTGACCGGGTTCTGGCGGCCACGCTTGCGGGGGTGCGCGACCAGCCACTATGACGGGCGGGCCGGCAAAGCGCTACCGGCGATCCCGGTTGGCATAGTCGCGCGAGTGGGGAGCGTCGGGACGCAGCG
>JADZDV010000378.1 GCA_020850915.1 Chloroflexota bacterium
ATCCGAGGAGCGCAGGCCCGCCTCAACCTGCGCTCGCTCGCCGTCCGTCAGTGGACGGACAAAGATCGGAGCTCGCATACCAGAAAGTATGCATCCTTCCCGCCTAACGACCCTGGAATTGCACTAGGCTAGACGCGCTCGCCCAGACGTCGCTCCGTCCCGCTGAAGAGACGGCCGATGTTGTCGTGGTGGGCGACCACGATGAACGCCGCGACTGCGACGGCGTAGACGGCGTAAGGCGCCGGCTCGAGGTGCGCTGTCACGAGCAGGATGACGCCGAGCGCGCCCACGACTGCGCCGACGATCGAGCCCAGCGACACATACCGAGTCAGGACGATCGCGACAGACCCGAACACCAACGCCGCGGCGCCCGCGGCGGGCGCGAGGGCGAGCAGTCCGCCGAGACCGGTCGTGACGCCCCGGCCGCCCTTGAAGCCCATGAAGGGCGAGTAGACGTGGCCGACGACCGCGAGTGCCGCGGCGGCGGCCTGGGACACCTCGTCGCCGCCTGTCAGCAGGTGGACTAGCCCCACCGCGAGAGCGCCTTTCACGAAGTCCGCGATGAAGACGACGGCTGCCGCCTTCTTGCCGAGCGTGCGCAGGACGTTCGTCGCGCCAGTCCGGCCGCTGCCAACGCGCCGGAGGTCTGGCCCGCCAGCGGATCGCGCCACCAGGGCGCCGCTCGGTATCGATCCAAACAGGTATCCGATCACGACGCTCAGGACCAGGTTCACGCGTGCCCCCCCTCGTGTCTTGGGATTATAGTCCGGGGTTTGATGGTGGCCGTCTGGGAGGGGATGGGGACGTGAGTTCGCGGATTGCGATGCTAAATGCCGGCGGCTGGGGGACGGCGCTGGCTGTGATGCTGGCGCGCCAGGGGCATGACGTGATGCTCTGGGCACGGCGGTCTGAAGCGGCGATCTGCCTGCGTGAGTCACGTCGGAACGCGGCGTACTTGCCCGGCGTGGAGATTCCCTCAGAGGTCGCCATCTCCTCCGATCTAGCCGAGGTGCTGGCTGGACGCTCGATCGTGGGCGTCGCGGCGATCTCAGCCGGGCTGCGCGGGCTGGCGCAGGAAGTCGCCCGCCTCCTGGACCCGGACGCGCTGGTCTTCCACGGTACGAAGGGGTTCGAACTGGACACGCTGGCCACGGGCTCGCAGGTGCTGGCGGAGGAGCTAGGCCCGCGCTTTCGTGGTCGGATCGCCGCGCTCAGCGGCCCGACCCATGCCGAGGAAGTCGGGAACGGTCTTCCGACCGCGGCGGTGCTGGCCTGCCCCAGCGGATCGGTGGCCGCCGCGCTCCAGGCGGAGCTGACGAGCGCCGCGTTCCGCGTGTACACCAACCCGGATGTGATCGGCGTGGAGGTCTGCGCCTCGCTGAAGAATGTGATCGCGCTTGCCGCGGGGGTTGGCGACGGCCTCGGGTTTGGAGACAATGCCAAGGCCGCCCTGATTACCCGCGGCCTGGCTGAGATGGGGCGGCTCGCGGCCGCGCTCGGCGGCCAGCGCGAGACAGCCAGCGGACTGGCCGGGCTGGGGGACGTTGTGGCGACCTGCACCAGCCGCCACAGTCGCAACCGGCGCGCAGGAGAGTTGTTGGGACAAGGCCGATCGCTCGCGTCGGTTCTGGCCGAGACGCGGATGGTCATCGAAGGCGTGCCCGCCACGCGCGCGGCGGCGCGGCTCGCGGAGCGAACCGGCGTGGAGCTGCCGATCTCCCGACAGGTCGTCTCCGAGCTGGTCGAAGGGCAGAGCCCGTTGTCAGCCATCGCCGCGCTGATGGGGCGTGAGGCCACTACCGAGCGCTGAGGCTCCGCTTGCCAGGCTGCGCCGGTATGGTCAGGCCCCGCTACGAAGTCGCTTGAGCCGCTCCACCACGTCGCCGAATCGACGCGCGCCCTCCTCCTGGAAGCGCGCAACCGTCGCCGTGCCCGGCTTGACACCCTCCGCGTAGTAGTAACGCGCCATCTGGCCCACGGTGTAGGTGCCGACGTACGCGACGGCGGTTTTCGAGAGGCCGCCCACCGCGGTAGGGAGGAGTCCCAGAAGGGAGCGGGCCAGGCTGCGCCAGAGGAACGCTCCCCCGATGACCGGCACGATCTCCATCGCCAGTCGACGCTTGTCTCGGAGGTCTCGTCCGTAGAGGCCGGCCAGCTTGTAGACCAGGACCGCCTGGTTCTTCGTCAGCAGGACGGCATCCGCCGCGTCGCCGGCCAGGCCCCCGACGACTGGAATGTTCGCCGGCAGGCTGGTGAGGAACGCGAGCTGTGCGTTGTTGCGACTGGCCTCCTGGATCAGATCGTCCGCTACGACGGAACGGAAGACGGGGGAGCGTCGAGCGAGGCGCGCCGCGAGCCCGCGATCGAGCGCCAGACGGCGGGGTGGCAGCTCACGCGACAGTGTCTCGGCGTCGAGCGCACGGACCGCGACAACGATCGTTCGCTCTGGCGTCGCTGGATGGCGTGGCTCGAGGCCCGCTGGTACGACGATGACGATTGCCGCTGACTCGGCCAGCGGACCGCGCGTGGTGGCGAACGCCCCGCTCAGACGCTCGACCGATGGGACGAACACCAGGGCGAGGTCCGGCAGGCTTGACAGCGCGGCCAGGTCCGTCAGGCTTCGTATCGTAACCTGCGAGCGAGCCGCGGAGTCTGGACCGAACAGGGCGGTCGCCAGATCGTTCGCAACCTGCTCGTTCTCAGCGGCCACGACGATCGGAACGGGCGTGGTAATCTCACGCTCGATGGCTCGGAGGTCGACCTCGCGCAACGTCTGAAG
>JADZDV010000379.1 GCA_020850915.1 Chloroflexota bacterium
GTACGTGGTGCCAAGATCGATTCCGACGGCCGCTAGCTCTGGCATCCGACACCTCGTGAAGATCGGTCACAGATGCATGCCCGGGTTTCAGGCCATCCGCGACAGCCCGATTCTACTACCTCACTTCACAGTCGTAAAACATGGCCGGTGCGCGCTACAGTGGCGTGTATGCCGGTCGTTAGAACAGCCGATCGCCAGTTGTTGACGAGCCGACTCGTGCCAATCGTCACCCTGACTGCTCAGGGCCGTTACGGGCGACGCGGGGGATGAGCGGTGGCCGCCCTCTATGGTCGGGGCACTACGGTGAAAGGAGCGCAGTCGGTGGGTCAGGCGTAGTGGCAGGCGCGTGCCTTCAGCGCCTCGCCGACGAGGGCGACCGGCAGGACTGCCCTTTCATCTTCTGTATCGGCCTTGAAGGCCATGGCTAGCTCGTCGGCTTCCCAGCCCATCTCGAGTAGCTCTCGGACCAGGTCCAGGGCAGCCTCCTCCGTCGGCTCAGTGGCGATTCGGTTGCCGGTGCAAGTGCCCCAGACTTCGTAGCGCATCGTTTCCTCCTGCTTGGCAGGAGCCATGCCTCCCGGCATCAGGGTCAGTATATGTCACGAGGCACTCGTCGTCGGCGCTCGCGGTGCCACTGGATGAACGTTGACGAGATACCCGAGAAGCACCTCCGGATCACCCCACGGGTTGAATTGGCCATCCTGATCGGCCACGTCACGACTGACCGGCGCTCCGTCGGGGATCCAGAGCTCGGCGATGAAGCTTCCCAGGTGGGGAAGGTACCGCGCCCACGTGGTCGCCTGTGGCAGGCTCGCCAGCACCGAGCAGCTAGCCCAGGGATCCGGGTCGGCATCCGGAAGACGGCGGGGCCGTGGCTTGCCTAACGACGCGTGAGACTCGAAGCTCTCAGCCGTCGGCCTGGGACTCTTGCGACGCGGTAGGCAGCGTACGCCACGGCGGGATTCTACCGACTCTGCCCCGCCGGTGAGGCTTGACCCCACTGGAGAGGATCGCCTCACCCCGCCCGGCGCTCGCCGGGGAGTAGAATGTGCGCATGGCGGTTGGGAAGGAGCCGACGCGCCGCGGGGCGCGGCAGCGGCCACAGCAGCGAGAAGCCGTACGAAAGGCGCTGAAGAGGACGTCCCGCCGCGGGGGCGGGGGGCAGGGGCGCGTGGTGGCGATCGCCGCCGGCGTCATCGTGCTGCTGATCGCCTCGCTGATTGCCATCAAACTGGTCACGTCCGGCTCATCCGGCGCGCTGGGCGATCAGCCGGCACCGCCCGAGGTGGTCCAGGCGGTGACCCAGATCCCGCCCGCCACCTACGCCGCGGTGGGTCGGGGCACGTCGGCGCAACTGCCGGTGGCTGCCCGGGGCCAGCTCGAGCGTGGGCCGAGCGGCAAGCCGCTGATCACCTACATTGGCGCCGAGTACTGCCCGTTCTGCGCCGGCCAGCGCTGGCCGATGGTCGCCGCGCTGAGCCGGTTCGGCACCTTCTCCAACCTGAAGATCTCCACGTCGGCCGCGGACGACGTCTTTCCCTCCACCCGCACCTTCAGCTTCTTCGGCGCGAAGTACGAGAGCCAGTACGTCGACTTCACCTCCGTGGAGCTAGCGACCAACCAGCGGAGCGGCCGCGCGTACGCGCCGCTCGAGAAGCTCACGCCAGCCCAGGAGCAGATGATGCGGACCTACAACGCGCCGCCCTACGTCTCGCCAAGCTCCGCCGGAGCGATCCCCTTCGTCAACTTCGCCAACCAGTACCTCGTCTCCGGCTCCAGCCTGGACGTGGGCGCGCTCCAGGGCATGTCCTGGCAGGCGATCGCCGGCAGCCTCTCCGATCCCAGCTCGAAGCAGGCCCAGGGGATCGTCGGGGCGGCCAATATGATGACGGCCACGATCTGCAAGCTGACCAACGACGCGCCCCGCGACGTCTGCGGCGCGCCGTACATCCAGCAGATCAAGGCCGCGCTGCCGAGCTGATCCGAGCGATTGCCGTGACCGACCGTCTACCCCCGACCTCCCGCGGCTGGGCTTTCCTGCTGACGCTGGGCGCCCTCGCCACGTCCGCGTACCTGACCGCCGCGCACTACGCGGCGGGCGAGGTGACCCTCGCTTGCTCGGCGGACGGGCTGGTCAACTGCGAGCTGGTGACCTCCAGCGCTCAGTCCATGCTCGGCCCGTTCCCCGTCGCGCTGCTCGGGACGCTCTGGAGTCTGGGCATGCTGGGTCTGCTGCGCCTGGAGAGCGTCCGGGACGGTCGCTTCGAACGCGCGGCGCTCCGGGGCGAGCTGGCCTGGACGGCGGGTGGTCTGGCGTTCGTGTTCTACCTGCTGTACGCAGAGCTGCTCCTGATCGGCGCCATCTGCGCGTGGTGCACCGTGGTGCACGCGCTGGTGGTCGCGCTGTTCCTGCTGAGCCTCTACCGCGCCGGCGAGCTGCTCGGGGCGCCGGCTGACGAGCTGCCCGTGCCGAGCGACGCGGTGCTCGCTGCCGAGCGGCGCCCGTCGTGAGCGCGCCTCGCGTCCCGCGACCTGGAGTGATGGCGTGCCGCCCATCGAGATGACGATCGATCCGATCATCGCGCAGCTCGGCCCGATCGAGCTGGGCTGGCACGGGCTGTTCACCGCGCTGGCGGTCATGGCCGGCCTGTGGGTGGGCCTGCGGTGTGCCGGCCAGCTCGGACTGGACACTGAGACGATCGCCTCGGCGATGGGCTGGGTGCTGCTGGGGGCGGTGGTCGGGGCACGGCTGTTCCACGTGCTGGACCATCTGGAGGACTACGCTCGGCGGCCACAGGACATTATCGCGGTGTGGCAGGGCGGGATCGCCGTCTACGGCGGCTTCATCGGCGGCATTCTGGCCGGCGTCGTGGCGGCGCGGCGCTACCGCGTCCCGATCTGGCCCGCGCTCGACGCCGCGGCGCCGGGCATGCTGGTCGGCCAGGCGATCGGACGGATCGGCTGCTTTATCAACGGCGACGCCTGGGGCGCGCCGACAAGCTGTACGTGGTGCGGCGCGGTGGTCTACTGGCACCCGCGCGACCTGATCCCGGCCAATCTGATCGGCGTGCCCACCTATCCCTATCCGCTGTACGAGATCGGCGCCGACCTGCTGCTGCTCGGCCTGCTCTGGCTGCTGCGCTCGCGCCTGCGCGGCGACGGCACGACCTTTCTGGCGGCGGCGATCGGCTACGCCGTCATCCGCTTCGCCCTGACCGCCTTCCGCCAGGAGGCAGTGATCGCCCTGGGCCTCCAGGAAGCCCAGGTGATCGCCCTGGTCACCGGCCTGATCGCCGCCGCGATCCTGCTCGTCCGGACGCGCCGCGCCCGCCCGGCCGCGGTGCCGGCGCCGTAGCGGCATCGGGTGAAGGCCTGGTGCGCGACGAGCCTGGTCGCCTCTGTTTGATGGCCGCCGTCGGGGCGCGGTGGCTGAGCGACGGTCCGTTGAAGGAGCGGTCTTGATCGGCGGAACGATCGAGGCCTACTCGGCGGTGGCTCCGGCCATCGTTTGCTGAGCGATGGCCGCTCGCCGCTCGGCTCGCTGAACGCCGCCGGTTTCAAGGCGTCGCCCCAGACGAGATAAGCTGAAGCAGATGGTCCAGTAGATGATCCCAACCGCGAACAGCATTTCGAGGGGATTGAAGTAAAGCTGGTAGGTGATGATCGCGCGCTTCAGCAGCTCGTTCAAGCCGAGGACGGAGCCGATAGACGTGCCCTTGACAATGAGGATCAGCTCGCTGACCAGCGGCGGAAGCAGCCGCTGGAACGCCTGAGGGAACACCACGCTGAACATCGTCTCGAGGTTGGACAGGCCGAGCGAGCGCGCGGCCTCTACCTGCCCCTTTTCGATGGAGAGAATCCCGGCTCTCACGACCTCCGCCGCCTTGGCGCTGTGGTACGCGGCCAGCCCCAGCACCACGGCGATCAGCGTGGGCAGCTCGAATCCCAGACGGTGGGTCCCGAAGAAGACGTAGACGAGGATCAGAAACGGGGGCAGGCTGCGAAGCGCCTCCACGTAGAGCCTGGCCGGCCACGACAGCAGCCTGACAGGCGACAGGCGGCAGACCGCCAGGACGGTTCCCAGAACGAGGCTGATGACGATGGAGAGAATGGCGACCTGGACGGTCACCACGAGGCCGCCGAGCAGGAACCGCCAGATGTCCGTGTCGAGCAGAGGCGCGAGCTTCTCGTAGGACATGTCAGCGGCTTCGCGCCCGTTGACGTTCAAGGGTGCTGACGCCCGCGGCCAGTGGGACGATGAGTACGAGATAGAACAGGGCGGCGAGGGTGAAGGTCGGGAACGTCGCGAACGTGCGAGACTCTACTAGCTCCGCCGAATGCATCAGGTCAGCCACGCCGATCGTCGTGACCAGCGCGGTGCCCTTCACGAGGCTGATGAAGGTGTTCCCGAGTGGCGGCAACACCATCACGAGAGCTTGCGGCAGCACGATGTGCCGCATCGTCGCGACGTACCCGAGGCCGAGGGAGCGAGAGGCATCGACCTGTCCCCTCGCGACGGCCTGAATGCCCGCCCGCACGGCCTCGGCCACGAACGCCGCGGCGTACATGCTCAGCCCGAGCAGCCCGCACACGTAGCCATCCAGCGAAACCCCAGCCTGCGGAAGCCCGAAGTAGAAGAAGAACAGCAAGATCAACTGGGGCGTGTTCCGAAACAGCTCGACATAGGCGACGCCAACCGCTTGGAGCGGACGCACCGGCATCACCCGAAGGAGCGCCACGCTCACGCCGAGCACCAGGCTGACGACGCCGGCGGCAATCGCGAGCCGGATGGTCAGGAAGAACCCTTCGACCATCAGCGGAAGCTGCTCTATGACGGCAGTTGGCAGCATGCTCGGCGCTCAACGCCCTGGCAGGGCGGGCACGGGTAATCGACGCCCTGCCCAGGCGGGTCAGGGCAGAATGATCGTCGGAGCATCAGCCGGAGGCTCAGGCACCGGATCGCCCTGGTTCGCCTTCCAGAGCGCCTTCCATCGCCCATTGGTCTTGCTATCGCTGACAATCTTGTTCACGAACTCGACGAACTCGGGGTGGCCCTTCTGCATGCCGAGTCCGAGGTTCTCGGCTGCGAGACTGCCAGGCAGCAGCCGGTAGCCGGACGAGGCGCCGCGAGAAGCCTGGAAGGCGCGGATATTGTTCTCATCAGCCACCCACGCATCGCCGCGCTTGCTCTGTAGCGCCTGGAACGAGTCGCCATCGTTCTCGAGCAGGACCAGGTTGGAGGTGGGGAACGTTGCCCGAAGGTTCTTCTCGACCGTGCCGCCCTTGACCACGATGATCGACTTGCCCGCCAGCTCCTCCAGCTTCTGAAGGGGGCTGTCGTTCGCCACCATGGCGCCGTGACCGGTCATCAGGTAGACGTGGGAGAAGTCGATCTGCTCCATGCGTGTCTTGGTGATGGTCAGGGTAGCAATGACCACGTCCACCACGCCCTCCTGGAGGAGCGGAATGCGCGTTGGCGTGGTGATCTGCTTGAATTCGATCTTGGTCGGATCGCCGAAAAGGCCCTTCGCGATCTCCCGCGCGAAATCGGACTCGAACCCCTCCATCTGGCCCGTCTTGGGGTTTTGAAAACTCATCAGCGGGACGTCGAACCGCACGCCTGCACTGAGCTTCCCGCGCTGCACAATCTTGGCCATGTAAGAGTCGGCGGGAAACGTGGGCGGTGCCGCGGCCGCTGGTTTGACGTCCGCCGCCGGTTTTGACGACGGTGGCGGTGCACTGGCGCAAGACACGACGCCCAGCGCCAGCAAGAGCGAGCCAAGCAGGCGGACGATCCCTCGAGCGGTGCACATGTGGTGGTCTCCTTCGTCGTGGTGGGGATGCTACGAATGCTGCCTCGGTGACGTGTGGTCGCCTCTGCCTCCAGTTCTGACAGCGTCTCCTGGCCTGGTACGCCTCAATGTTTGAGCAGCTTGCTCAGGAACAACCGCGTCCGCTCCTCTCTGGGGCGATCGAAGAACTCACCGGGCGCTGCCTGCTCGACGATCGCGCCCTCGTCGAAGAACACGATGCGGTCCGCGACTTCACGAGCAAAGCCCATCTCGTGTGTGACGACGATCATCGTCATGCCGTCCCTCGCTAGGTCGCGCATGACATCCAGCACTTCCTTGATCATCTCTGGGTCCAGCGCCGAGGTCGGCTCGTCGAACAGCATGACCTTCGGATTCATGGCGAGCGCTCGAGCGATGGCGACCCGCTGCTGCTGGCCGCCGGACAGATGAGCTGGGTAGGCCGCGTGCTTCTCCGCGATCCCAACGCGGGCAAGAAGCTGCATAGCGACGTCCTCCGCCTTTTGCTTCGGCGTCCCGAGGACTTTGACCGGGGCGAGGACGATGTTCTGCAGCACCGTCATGTGGGGGAAGAGGTTGAACTGCTGAAAGACGAAACCGATGTCGCGACGCAGCTCGTTGAGGTTCACTTTCGTGTTCCCGATCGACCGCGAATTGACAACGATCTCGCCCTGCTGGATGGTCTCCAGCCGGTTGAGGCAGCGCAGGAAGGTGCTCTTACCCGACCCGCTTGGTCCGCAGATCACCACGACTTCGCGCTCGGCGACGTCCAGGTCGATCCCGCGCAGCACGTGCAGCCGGCCGAACCACTTATGCACGCCCCTGGCTCGAATCACGCCCACCCCCGCGTCCTGAAGAAGCGCTGCCACTGCAGGTCCGTTGATCCGCAACCTAGCGGTCGAGCCTGGTGAGCGCCTCCCCGACACGGGTGAGGCCCTCACGAAAGTCCTCGTCCGGAGCCGCGTAACTGAACCGGAGGTACCCCTCACCCGCCGGTCCGTACTCAGTCCCGCTGTGCAGGGCAACGCGCGCTTCCCGCCGCAAGTACCCGATCAGGTCCACCGAGCTGAGCGACGTATCGACCTTGACCCAGTAGTAGAACGTCGCCTCCGGCAGATGGTAACTGACCTTCGGCATCTCGTCGAACAGCGCCTGGCCGATGCGTCGCCGCCGCTCGTACACCCCGAGCATCTCGCGGAACCAGGGGTCCGCGAGCTCTCTGGGGGCGCGCATGACCGCGAGCCCGGCTCGCTGGGTGATGCCGTTGATGGCGCCCATGGCCGTCCGCTGGATCGCCGCCGCGCTCTTGCTCAGGCCGCCCCTGGCGGCGATATACCCGAGACGCCAGCCGGTCATCGCGTAGGACTTCGAGAAGCTCTGGAGCAGCAGCGCTCGTGTCGACAGCTCGGGCAGGTCCAGTACGGAGATGAACTCGCGACCGTCGTAGACGATGCGGTGATAGACCTCGTCCGAGACGACCAGGAAGTCATACTTCGCCGCGACTCGTTCTACCGCTTCCAGCTCTGCGCGCGTGAGCAGCAGCGCGGTCGGGTTGCACGGACTGCAGATAATGAGCATCTTGCTGCGCGGCGTCACGGCCTGTTCGAGCAACGCCTCGTCGATGTGGAAGTCAGGCGTGAGCTTGACGCGTACGGCGACGCCGCCCGCTACTCTGACCGCGTCCTCGTACAGGGAGTAGCAAGGGTCCAGCAGCAGGACCTCATCACCAGGACTGATGAACGCCATCACCGTGGAGAAGATGGCGCTGGA
>JADZDV010000380.1 GCA_020850915.1 Chloroflexota bacterium
CGACAGGTGCAGTGTCAACAGCAGCCCGAACGCCAGCAGTCCGACCACGACCAGCTTCGTCGCCCGGCTGCCAAGCAGCACCACCAGTCCGCTGCTCAGTCCATACCCCAGCAGGCCGCCGCCAAAGCCCTCCATCGCTCGCTTCCGCGGCTCCGGCCCGCCGCTGAGCATGTGCCACATCCCCATCAGCGTCAGGGTCACGACCGCCGCGCCCCAGACCCGGCCCCACGGCAGCCCACCCTCCGGCCGGAACAGCTTCAGCAGTCCCAGCCCTCCGCCAGCGATCAGCCACAGAGGCAGCAGCAGCGCCACCTCGCCCGCCAGCAAGCGCAGGCCGCGCCGCACTGGTTCGCCCAGCAGGCTGCTGGACGGGAACAGCACTGCAAGCGCGCCGACCACGCCAGCCGCCACGACGAGCGCGCAGACGATACCCCGCGAGAGCGTCTGGGACAGCACGAGTCCCGTCGCGCCACGCTGCGCGCGGCGGGACCGGGGCGCGGCGCGCCCGGCGAGCGCCCTAGAAGAGGGAGAGCTGTTCAGACGCTGGTGGCTCATCGCGTCGAGCATCGGGCGCTGTGGGCTCGCGTTTCGGCCGTTTCGCCGTGTGGGCGCGGACCAGTTCTGGGATTCTTCGAAAGTCTTCTTCAAGAACAGCCTTCAGGCCCTGCTGGCGGAACACCGCGGCCGGATGGTACGCCGCCATCACCGTGCTGCCACGGTACTCGACGGTGCGACCATGCATCTCCCGCATGCTCCGGGGGTTGGGGAAGATCTTCGCCATCGAGAAACGCCCGAGCGTGACGATGACGCGCGGCCGGATCAGCTCGAGCTGGCGATCCAGGTACGGCGCACAGGTTGCGATCTCGTCCGGGAACGGGTCGCGGTTGCCAGGCGGGCGGCACTTCAGCACGTTGGCGATGAACACCTGCTCGCGCCGCAGTCCGATCCCCGCCAGCAGCTCGTTCAACAACTGCCCCGCGGCGCCCACGAATGGACGCCCCTGCTGGTCCTCGTGGAAGCCCGGAGCCTCGCCGATGAACATCACCTCCGCCCGCGAATCGCCCTCCCCGGGTACGGCGTGTGTGCGTGTCGCGCCCAGACGGCAGCGCTGACACTGGCGAATCTCTTCGGCTAATCGATCCAGCTCTTCCATGTCGGACCCGGCGCACTCCTGACGCCGGCGCTGGATGCGCGACGAGCAGGAAAGCCCGACCGGCCCAGCGCCACTCGTGCGATCCTACCAGGGCACCCCACAGCGGTCAATTGACACACCCGGCCGGGGCGACCTATCCTCGCTCCACGTGACAGCATTGAGATGAGCTGCGAGGAGTTTCCTGCTTCATGGCCGGTCCACTCAACGGTATCCAGGTCGTCGACCTGACACGCGCCCTTGCTGGCCCCTACTGCACCCTGGTCCTCGGCGACCTCGGCGCGGACGTGATCAAGATCGAGCAGCCCGGCAGCGGCGACGAGACGCGCGGCTGGGGGCCCCCGTTTGTCGCCGATCAGTCGGCCTACTTCATGTCGATCAACCGCAACAAGCGTAGCCTGACCCTGGATCTCAAAGCGCCCGAAGGGCAGGAGATCCTCGGCCGGCTGATCGACCGGGCGGACGTCCTCGTCGAGAACTTCCGCCCCGGGGCCATGGCCCGCCTCGGCTTCTCCTACGACCATGCGCAGCAGCGCAACCCGAAGCTGATCTACTGCGCCGTCAGCGGCTTCGGTCAGACCGGCCCGCGAGCCAACCAGCCCGCCTACGACCAGATCGTCCAGGGTTTGAGCGGCGCCATGAGCCTGACCGGCCCGGTCGAGGGACCGCCCAGCAAGTTCGGCATCGCCATCAGCGACATCGGCGCCGGCATGTGGGCCGCCATGGCCGTCAACGCCGCCCTCTTCCACCGCGAGCGGACCGGCCAGGGCCAGTTCATCGATACCTCGATGATCGGCGGCCTCGTCGCCCTCCTCACCTTCCAGGCCGGCCGCTACTTCGCCACTGGCAACGCCCCGGGCCTGGGCGGCAACCGCCATCCCACTATCGCCCCGTACGAGACCTTCAAGACGAGCGATGGCTGGCTCAACGTCGCCTGCGGCAACGAGGGCCACTGGCAGCGATTCTGCCGGGCGCTTGGCCTGGACGATCTCCTCGCCGACGAGCGCTTCGCCAGCAACGCCCTGCGCGTCCAGCACCGCCCGGCCCTCTCAGAACGCCTCGAGCCCCACATCGCCAGCATGACCACCGGCCAGGCGGTGAGCGCCCTCGAAGCCGCCGAGGTCCCCGCCGGCCCAGTCTTCAACCTGGCGCAGGTCTTCGCGGACCCACAGGCGAAGCACCTCCAGCTCCAGCGCTCGATGGAGCACCTCACCGCCGGCCTCGTCCACTCAACCGGTTTCCCCTGGGAATTCGGCCAGTCCCCCGCCGAGATCCGTCTTCCACCCCCCGTCCTCGGCCAGCACACGGACGAGGTCCTCGCCGCCCTGGACTACACCCCCGCCCGCATCGCTGACCTCCGCTCCCGCGGCGTGGTCTGACCACTATCACGGGAACGTGAAAAGGGGGCGGACCTGACAGTCCGCCCCCACATCCTCATCGCCCCAGGTTGGCCCGGCCGCTTAGATCGCCGGGGGTTGCCCGGCTGGCCCCACCTGGTCCCGGTCCGCCCTGGCGGCCGGACCCCGTGGGCCCCCCTGGGTCTTTACGTCCTCAATATCCGCGGATCCTCAACCCGGTACGTGATCACGCCAGGAATCAGCCACTTCTCCCACTGCTCGTCCACCTTCCGCTGGAAATAGTCGTAGTCTTCCTCCGTGAAGTGGGCGAACCGTCCCTGGCGGGAGAGGTACTCCCGCACCGGCTTCCTCATGAACCGCCCGTCCGCGATGCTCTTCGTCGTGCCGGTCAGCCGCATCACGCCGTTCTCACTCTCGAACAGCGGGAAGATCCCCGTCTCAATGGCCAGCTTGCCCAGCTCGTGCGAGAACGCCGGGTCGTAATGCCACCCCTTCGGACACGGGTCCAGCGTATGCAGGAACGTCGGGCCGCCAGCCTCCAGCGCCTTCCGGACCTTGTTCATGAAGTCGATCCCGTACGATGCGCAGGCAGAGCCGATGTACTTCGACTCCGGATGCCCCGCCGCCATCATCCCCGGCACATTCTTCTTCCAGCGCTTGTGCATGATCCGCTTCGACCTGCCCGCCGGGCTGAAGGTCGTCACGGCTCCCCACGGCGTCTGGCCGGAAAGCTGGATGTCCGTGTTCGCGTAGGACTCGTTGTCGTACAGGAGCACGAGCAGGTTGTAGTCGGTGTGGGTCAGCGCCGCCGAGATGGCGCCCAGGCCCATGTCCGCCCCACCACCGTCGCCGCAGAAGGCGATGACGTTGATGCGCTCGTCCTTGATCTTCCCCTTGCGCATCAGCGCCTTCAGCCCGGCCGCCGTGCCGGTCGCTGCCGATCCGGCCGATCCAAGCTGGGTGTGCATCCACGGCACCACCCACGGCGTCGTGTAGTAGCTGGTGTTCGCCACGTACATGCAGCCGGTGCTGCCCAGGACGATCGTTCGCGGCCCCGCCGCCTTCGCAATGTACCGCATGACCAGCGCGGACTCGCAGCCCTGGCAGGTGCGGTGGCCAGAGACGAAGTACTCGGCGTACGGGACCTGGCGGACCGACTTGATCGGATCTAGCGTCAATAGCTCTTCGGCCATCTCCTACTCCCTCACCCCAATCCACTCGACCGGAACGTCCATGTCCCCCTTGTCCGCCGCCGCGAATGCCCGATCCGCGATGGTGTACCCATCCTCGATGGTCACTTCCCGGCCACCCAGGCCTGCCACGAACCCCAGCACCGGCGGCCTGTCCTTCACAGAATACAGCGCCGAGCGGATCTCGTGATACAGCACGCCGCCGTAGTTCGGGGAGCCGAACGAGTAGTCCCGGTCGATCACCGCCACCGCCTTGAAGCGCGGCAGGATCTGCGTGATCTCCTCGGTCGGGAACGGCCGGAAGTACTTCAGCCGCACGAACCCAACCTTCTTGCCCTCAGCCCGCATCCGGCGCACAAGCACGCGCATCGGCATCGCCAGCGTGCCTTGCCCGAGGAAGACGATGTCGGCGTCCTCGGTCATGTACTCCTCGACGAACGGATTGTCGCCGCCCCGACCGAAGACCCGCTTGAAGTCCGCGTGGACCTCCTGAATGACCCCGCGTGCGCGCCGCATCGCCTGGTCGTTCTGCATCCGGATCTCCATCAGCCAGTCCTGGTCGACCTGCGGCGCGATGGTGATCGGATTGTCGGGATGCAGCAGACGGTCGCCCATCTGGTAGGCCGGCAGGAACCGATCGACGGCCTCCTGGGGCGGGACGCGCACCAGGTGCTGGGAGTGGGTCAGGAACGCACCGTCCACTCCGAGCGCCATCGGCAGCATCACCCGCTTGTCCTCGGCGATCCGGTAGGCCATCAGCGAGGTGTCCAGCGCCTCCTGTGCCGTATCCACCCAGGCCAGCATCCAGCCCAGATCCCGCACAGCCAGCGCGTCATTGTGCTCCACGCCAAACGCGCCCGGGTCGTCGAGCGCCCGGTTGCCAACAATCGCCACCACCGGCAGCCTCAAGCCCGCCGTGACCGCGATCGCCTCAAAGGCGTAGAACCAGCCCACACCGGATGAGCCGACGAACGTGCGCGAGCCGACAACGCTCGCGTGCTTGACGATCTCGAACTGCGAGTGCTCGCCCTCGGCCACGATGAACTCGGCGTCCATCTCGCCATCCGCCAGCACCTTGGCCACCGCCTGCATCACCCCGTCGTAGGGGCGGATCGGGTAGGCTGCGATGACATCCACGTCCGCCAGCCGCAGCGCCTGCGCGATCGCCTCACACCCGGTTAGGAGGTCCTCGCGCTCGGTCAGCTTGACCATCTGTTGCTGAGCAACCGCCATCTTAGTTCACCGTCTCCTTCACCGGGATCCCGTGCTTCGTCAGGAGCGCCCTGTAGCCCTCAGGGTCGTTCCGGTGCATCACATACAGGCTCTCGTTGTCCTGGAACCCCAGCTCGTTCACCATCGTGATGCAGTCGTCGACCGGGCACACCTCTGCACAGATCGAGCAGCCGATGCAGGCCTCGTACACTACCTCGTACGTTCCGTCCGGGGTGATCTCGAAGCACTCGTCCGGACAGTTCAGCCAGCACAGCGTGCATTTGATGCATGTTTCAAACTGCACCAGCGGCCGCAGCGTCCGTGTGCTCCACTTCTTATAGATCGGGTTCCGAGTGCCAACCTTCATCGCCTCGACGACGGTGCCCTCTCGCATCTCCTGCCAGCCGGGCTTTTCGTACTCCTCGTAGAAGCGGCTGTTCCCCTCCCCGGCCTTGACCTGCCGGATCTTCACGTTCTCGTAGGACCACCGCGCCGCGTCCGCGCGCGACTGGTCCTTCGTCTGATCCAGGATCGCCTGCTCCACCGCCTCGATGCCAACCGCCTCGGGCGCTACCTTCGCCACGGCGCCCATCACGTGATAGTCGGTGTTATCGTCGTTGTACACCCACAGCCCGGCGAAGCTCGCATCGCCGTCAGGTGCGAACGTACCCGTGTGCTGGCCGGTCGGAATGATCGCCAGCGTCCAGTCAAACGGCTTCTGGTGGATGTGCTCTAGCAGCTCCTCGGCCGTGCGGTTCGAGGTCACGACCAGCGTGCCGCCCTCGCGCACCAGCTTGTTGATCGGCTGCACACCGTACCAGGCCCAGCTCTCAATCCCCTTGCACATCACATCGTCCACGCAAACGGACACGTCCACGATGGCCGGCTCATACTTCGCCAGACTCTTCTCCAGCTCGTCCTCGTTCGAGGCCACGACCGCGAAGTTCTTGGCGGGGATACCGTTGCGCTCGGGAGAGTCGCCATACCGCGCAAACGCGGTACCGACTTTGCTCTCCCCCCGCGCGGCGAACACGAGTCCGCGGCAGATTCGAGCCGCCAGGGTCTTCTGGAAGATCCCGCGGTACACAACCTCGACGGTGGCAGACATCACCATGGGCCCACGCACCTCCTCGTTCTGGCTTCGACCACCCTTGGCCGTTCGGACGATTGGCCTGATGGTCCAACCAATCCGCCACAGTGTACCTTCCCCTTCGCACTTTGTAAAGCCGGCCCATCCGCCCCGAACGACCTCCCCCGAGCCCTGCTATCCTTCCCCCACGCGACCCTCCCCTCCCCCCAGCGGGGGAACGACAATCCTCTCCTCCCCCCAGCGGGGGGAGGTCGGGTGGGGGGTTACCCAGCGAGGGGAGGTCCGGTGGGGGGCTTCCTCGCAGGGATCTGCCCACCCTACGACCTTCGCCAACGGAGGCACACGGTGACCAACACGCCGCCCGGCCCCTACGAGCACCTCCTGGTTGACCGTGACGGTCCCGTCGGCATCGTCACGCTCAACCGTCCCCAGCAGCTCAACGCCCTGTTCACCCCGCTCATCCTCGAGCTCATCGCCGCCCTCGAGGCGTTCGACTCCGACGAGACCATTCGCGCCATCGTTCTCACCGGCGGCGAGAAGGTCTTCGCCGCCG
>JADZDV010000381.1 GCA_020850915.1 Chloroflexota bacterium
CACGGCACAAATCTTCAAAGGCGGGCCTCGAGACGAAATGGTCGAGCTCCGGGGCCACAAGCTCAGAGTAGACGGCGGAGGCGCTTTCTCCATGCTCGAGTCTCGTGCGATTCGGAAGTACGAACCTGGACCAGAATCGAAGGTACGGATCGGCGACGGTCCAGATGCCGCGCCTGCGGCTACCTCCCACGACGGGCGCGCGGTACTTCACCAGGCCGAGCTCCTGAAGGGTGGTCAGGTACGGCGTGATGTCGCTCCCGCCGTTGCCGCCGCGAACGCGCGTCCGTATCTCGTTGACCCGAGTGTCTCCAGCGCTCAGCGCTCGCAAGATCGAGTAGTACAGCCGCGGCTCCCGGAGCTCCTCGCGCACCAGCAGCTCCGCTTCCTGGTAGAGGACCGCGCCGCGCCGGAGGATGTTGTGATCGATGTTCCAGCCGAGCGTCCGGCTCGGGTCGAACTGGAGCAGGAAGTGCGGTACGCCGCCAAGCATGGCATATGCGCGAATGCAATCCTCGACCGGCCATTCTGGAAAGAACAACGCGGCGTCACGGTGGCCGAGCGGCTTGAGCTGCAAGCTGCCGGTGTTCCGCCCGTAGGCTGGGCCCGTTAGCACGTTCTCGACAAAGAAGCGGATGTAGCTCCCGCAGAGAACCAGGTAGATCGGCCGCCGCGATGCCTCCCGAGACCACCAGCGCTGCAATCGGCTGCCCAGACTCGGGTCAGACGCCGCGAGGTACTGGTATTCGTCGAGGATCACCAGGAGCGGGGCATGCGAAGCCATGCGCGCAATGTGGGCCAACGCGGCGTCCCAGTTCGCCAACGGGGCGGCTCTCAGGACCGGGTCGTCTTCAGCGGCTAACAGCGCCTCCGTGAGGTCGCGAAGCTGGTCGGCGGTCGTGCCTTCCACAGCCTGGAACGTCACATGGCGCTTGCCACGGGCAAACTCATCCAGCAGCGCCGATTTTCCGACACGCCGGCGCCCGTACAGGATGCGCAGCTCGGCACGCCCGGATCCCCAGCCCTCGTTGAGCCAGGCCAGCTCGGATGAACGGTCGAGAAACGGCATCCAAATAACCTAATCGTGATTAGTCTAATCGTGATTAGGTTAATCGTAAGGGTTGGCGGGTCCGGAAAGCAAGTCAGTCACTGCCGCGGAGCCTCCCGCGCCAGCAGTCCCTCCCGGCAGAAACAGAGAAAACAGAAGACGGAGCGCATCCCGCGCGCTCCGTCTTCCGGGGTGTCGCTCAGATGGTAGGATGCCTTGCTTCGATGCTTACCGCGCCCCCGCCGACTGTGCCGCGAACGCCTCGAGCTGCGAGACGATCTCGGCGGTTCGCTTCACGAAGGTGATGCCGCCGTCCATCCGGCGCAGGGCGTCCTGGTGGGCCTCATTGCCGGCGATAGCGGCGCAGCCGTCCTCGGCCAGGACCACGTAATAGCCGCGGTCGGCCGCGTCACGGCTCGTCAGCTCCACGCAGGCGTTCGTGTTCACGCCGCAGACGATCAGGTTCTCCGCACCGAGGTTACGGAGCACCTGGTCGATGTTGGTCGAGTTGAACGCGCTGCTGGAGGTCTTCGAGAGGACGATCTCCTCCTCCCGCGGCGCGATCTCGACCAGGATCTCCGCTTCCTTGCTGCCACGCGGCGAGGCGAAGTTGTTGAGGCGGTAGGCGCGGCCAGCATCGCGCAAGTCCCGCTTCTGCATCTCGATCTTGACGAACACCACGTCCATGCTGCTCGCCCGCGCGACGCGGAGCAGCTCGCGGATGCTCGGCACGCACACCCGCTCGACGCGCTGGAAGAACTCGGCCGCCAGGTGCCCCACGCCCTGCTCGGCCAGCTTCTTGCCGAAGCCGTGGTCCGGGTGGGCATCGAAGTACTGCATGTCGATGACAACCAGCGCCGTTCTCGCCGGGTCGAGCGCCGGCTCGGGCAGCGGAGGCATCAGGTAAGCGTACGGACCGCCGCGCATGTGCCGCCCCCCTCTGTTACTCCATCCCCGCGGGAACGCGCGGGAACAGCTTGTCGTACATCTCCGGCCGCTGCCACTGGCTCAGCACGCCCGCCTTAGCGGCGTTGCTCTCCGAGGAGGCGACGCCATCGCGAAGCGCACGCAGCTCGTGGATGCGGTCGAGATCGACGTCCACCAGGAACATGCCGGCTCTGGTGCTCTCGAAGATGATCTCTTCCGGCGTGGCCACCATCGCCAGGCCGCGCTGCTCCGGCGTGAAGAGGTTCTGCGTCGTCACGACGATGGAGAGGTTCTCGATCGCGCGCGACCAGATCAGATTGCGCCAGGACGCCCACAGCTTGCGCTTGTCCACGCCGGCCGGCAGGAAGATGATCTCCGCGCCGCGGAGCGCCAGCGCTCGGCTCACCTCAGGCATGTAGACTTCGCTGCACATCGCCAGGCCGAAGGTGCCGTGGTCGGTGGGGAAGACGGGATAGTCGTCGCCGGCGACGTACTGGAACTCCCAGTACTCGCCGCCGGTGTAGATCCAGGGGCCCGGCGGGTGGGTCCGGCGGTACTTGCCAAGCTGGCCGTTCGGGTTGGCGAGCATCAGCAGGTTGTGGGCGGCGCCGGTGCGCTCGTCGATCGGCTCGAGCGTGCCGTACTGCACGTACACGCCGCGGCGGCGCGCGACGTCTGCCATCGCTTCGCTCGGGTCGAAGTGCGCCGGCATCCGCCACGGGCCCGGATAGGTCTCCGGGAACGCCACCACCTCGGCGCCCTGAGCGGCGGCTTGCTCGACATAACGAACCGCGTCGGCGACGTTGCGCTCGTCGTCGGGTGGGCGATGGCTCATGGGCTGGACGACCGCGAGTTTGAAGCTCATAGGCACCTTCCAGAGCTGCGATGATGGCGACAGGATAGCACGGTTGGCCGACGGACCTCTCAGATCGCGGGCAGGAGGGTGCGAAGATCGCTCCAGGCTGCCTGGAGCAGCCAGGCGGCGACACTGATGGAAGCGGCCATCTCCAGCAGCGAGCCGGTCAGGTAGCCGACCAGCGCGCCGCACCCTCCACGGAGCGCCTGTTCTGGCCGGCGGCCGGCCAGCAGTTCGCCGGCCACTGCGCCGACCAGAGGGCCGACGAGCACGCCGAACGGCGGGAAGAGGAACATGCCCGCGAGCAGTCCGACCAACGCCCCGACCATGCCGGCGCGACTGGCGCCAAACACTCTGGCCCCGACCAGGTTGCCCAGGTAGCTGAGCGCCATGGCGAGCAGTCCGAGGACCGTCACGATCGTCAGCGCAGTGATGCCAACCCCGCGGAACCCGGTCCCGAAGGCGTAGACGTAGACCGCTAGCAGGACCAGAGGCAGCCCGGGCAGGCCTGGCACGACCGAGCCGGCGATGCCCACTGTCAGCAGGAGCAGGGTGACGAGGATAAGGAGGGAGTTATCAACGGCCACGACGCGCTCATGCTGATGGTAACCCCACCGGTCGTTGCGATCGGGGCGGCGGCGTGCCTCAACAGACGCGACGCGTGCGGCTATCATCTGACCGACGTCATGGCCTCGAAGACGAGGCCGACGGAAGGTGCTCCGCCGTGCAGCCGATGATGCTCGTCCTGCTTCTGGTGATCCTGGTTCTGATCGTGGGCGGCTTCATGCTCTACCGCCGCCTATCGAGCTCCGACACCGGCCGCCGCGCCGCGCGCGTCGTCGCTTCGCGTCTGGACGGCCCGACCGCTGGCCCGGCCCGTCGGGAGCCGAGCGTCGACAATCTCCTCCCCGGCGACGTGGTGTCGTTCGCCGACGAGGGTGACCACGTCGTACAGTCAGTGCTCGAGTGCTCCGAGCAGGTGGGCCCTCGTTCGACCGGTTTCCGCTGGGCGCTCCTGGACGGCAACAACGTCCTGGAGTCAGCGTCAGATGGGGCGGTGTTCTATACGCGCCGCGCTGTCGCCTACCAGGGCGGGGAGCAGTTCCAGAAGCTCGTGGCCCCGCCAACGGAGGGCGGCGCGCTCAAGACGTTTGAAGTCCGCGTGCAGGCGGGGACGATAGCCTCCAACCCGGTCGTGTTCCAGCACGACGGGGGAGAGTTCCACCTGCGCAGCACGGGCACGTTCACGGCCCGCACGCTCGGCGCCACCCCTGGCGAAGTGTTCGCGGACATCACCCCCAACGCCGACGACAACGTCTACTTCGAGGCCGAGTCGCGCAATGGCGACCAGCTTCTTGGGATCTGGACTACGCACATCCTGCTGCTGGTCGGGCGCCCGGTCAGCAAGACGGACATCGAAGCCATCTATCCGGGTTCGGAGGACTGAAGGCATGAGCGGCGAATCGGTGCAGGTTTTTCTTCGAGGCATCGTCAACACGGTCGTCTGGAGCGTCGTCTCGATCGTCATCGTCTTCCTGGTCTTCGAGTTCCTGGATCGGCGCTACAAGCTGATGAAAGAGATCTTCGACGAGAACAGCACCGCCGCGGCGGTGCTGGCGGGCAGCTTTGTACTGGGCGTCTTCTACGCGGTCACCCAGATCGTGATCCACTGAGAGGTCGCCCGCATCGCGTAAGGCGAGCGTCTGTCACCGCGCATACGGACCCTGTCGCGAGCGTCTCCCTGGTACAATTCGGGCCTGGTACTTGCCGTGGGCCTCTTCATGAAACAGCGTCTTGATCTCGCGCTGACCGCCGGGCTGGTGCTGCTTGGTCTGGGCGTCCGCCTGGCGTTCGTGGCGAGCGGGCCGCCCACGATGGTTACCACGGACAGCATCACCTACGTCCAGCCGGCGTACGCCCTGGCGACAGGTCAGGGGTTCGATCTCACCCTGCGTAGGACGGCCGGCTACCCGCTCTTCCTTGCCGCCGCCTTCGCGCTGACCCGCGTCGATCTCCAGGCCGTCGCCTGGC
>JADZDV010000382.1 GCA_020850915.1 Chloroflexota bacterium
CATGTCGCTCGTCCTGGAAAAAGTGCCGGCGACGATCCAGCTCGCAGCCGCGGCGCTCCTGTTCACGGTCATCATCGCCATCCCCGCGGGCGTGGTCTCGGCCATTCACCGCAATACGGTCGTCGACGGGCTGTGCATGTCTCTGGCGCTACTGGGCCAGTCCATCCCGATATTCTGGCTCGGGATCATGATGATCATCGTCATCTCGGTCCACCTGCGGCTGCTGCCGCCTGGCGGGAGCGGCGACCTCTCGGCGCTCATCATGCCGGCGATCACCCTGGGGGCTTACTCCGCGGCGCTGGTGACGCGGTTGACCCGCTCGGCGATGGTGAACGTGCTGGCGCAGGACTACCTTCGGACGGCGCGCGCGAAGGGGTTGACGGATTGGATCATCCTGGTCAGACACGCCCTCCGAAACGCGGCAATCCCGATCGTGACGGTGATCGGGATGCAGGTGGGGGTCCTGCTGGGCGGCGCGGTCATCACGGAGACGGTCTTCAGCTATCCTGGCATGGGTCGGCTGGCCGTCCAGGCGATCGCCGCGCGCGACTACCCAGTGGTGCAGGCGTTCGTGGTGCTCACCGCGGCGATCATCTGCGGGATGAGCCTGCTGGTAGATCTGGTGTACGTCTACCTCGACCCGAGAATCAAATTGAGCCGATAGCGGAATTGGGACGCACGATTCGCACCGATGGCACACGCTGAAGTCTCCACGCCGATCTCGTCAGCCCTTCCCGCCAGAGGTCCGCGCTCGCAGACCTGGAAAAGGCTGCGGACCTTGTTCAGGGGCGGACCAGGCCTGCTCGGGTTCTGCATCGTGCTCATCGTCGTGCTCGGGGCGCTGCTGGCCGACTTCATTGCTCCGTACGATCCGCTCGCCCAGAACATCCCGCGGCGGCTCAGCCCGCCGAGCTGGTCGTTCGAACCGGGGAGCTATCTCCTGGGGACCGACCCGCTGGGACGGGACATTCTGAGCCGGATCATCTATGGAGCCCAGATCTCGCTCATCATCGCGGTCTGCTCGGTGCTCCTGGCTGGAACGGTCGGAATCATCATTGGCGTCCTCGCAGGTTATTACGGCGGGCGCCTCGACCTGGTGTTGATGCGGATCGTGGACACCTGGCTGGCAATCCCCTTCCTGGTCCTGGCGATAGCGATTGTCGCGGTCCTGGGCGCGAACCTTCAGAACATCATCTTCGTCCTGGCGCTGACGGGGTGGGTGACCTATTGCCGGGTCGCCCGGGCTGAGGTGCTGTCGGTGCGGGAGGAGATGTACGTCGACTCAGCGCGTGTCGTGGGCGCGAGCGACCCGCGGATCATGCTCCGCTACATCCTGCCGAACGTGGCGACCTCCCTGATCGTGGTGGCCACACTCCAGGTAGCGCAGATGATCACGGCCGAGGCAGCGCTGAGCTTCCTGGGTCTGAGCGTCCAGCCCCCGACACCCGCCTGGGGGTCAATGGTGGCCGAGGGCAAGGACGTCATCTCGCTGGCGTGGTGGCTGTCAGCTTTCCCCGGCCTGGCGATCGTCGTGACGGTGCTGGGGATCAACCTGCTGGGCGACTGGCTCCGGGACGTGCTCGACCCGCGGCTGAGAATCTGATCTGACTCCGGCAATCTGATCGGTAGAGGACGAGGCGGCGAGATGGCGCAGGGGACAAACGTGACGGTCGCGGTGGTGGGAACGGGCATCGGTGGCTGCGAGCTGGCCGGGTACCTGGGGCTGCACGGAGCCCGGGTGCGCGTCCACGACGTCCGCCCGGAGGCGGTGCGCGGCATCAGCGAGCAGAGTGGCCTGCAGGTCGAGGGCGTGCTACGCGGCTTCGCTCCGGTGGAGCTTGCGACCACCGACCTGGCGGCGGCGGTCGAAGGCGCAGACCTGGTCGCGGTGACCACTCTGAACAACGACCACGAGGCGGTAGCGGCCGGCCTGGCGCCCCTGCTCCGGGACGGACAGGCGGTGTGTCTGATCCCCGGCTGCGTTGGCGGAGCGCTCCAGTTCCGCCACACGCTGGCGAGGTTGGGCTGCTCGGCGCGTGTGGCCATTGGCGAAGTGGACAACTTCCCGTTCACCGGCCTGGTCCAGCCGCCGGCGGGGGTGCACCTCGCCTCGATCAAGCGGCGCTTCCTGGTGGCTGCCCTGCCGGGCCCGGACGGCGGGCGGGTAGTCGCGCTCGTGCAGCAGGTGCTCCCGCCCGCCGTCCGGGCCGACAGCGTGCTCCAGACAGGGCTGGGCACGATGAACCCGGTGGTCCACGTACCGGGGATGCTGGCTAACATTGGCCGGCTCGACGCGGGCGAGCCGTTCCAGTTCTACGGCCAGGGGCTCAGCCAGAGCGTCACGCGCATTGTCGAGGCGTTGGACATCGAGCGGCTGGCGGTGGCCCGCCGCTTCGGAGTCAACGTCGCCAGCGTGTTCGGCTGGCTGGCCAGCACGTACGGCCTGGAGGGCGGAACTCTGCACGAGCTGCTCCAGCGCCTGCACCGGGAGATCTTCAAGGACTCGCCAGCGCCCGACCGATTGGACCACCGCTACGTGACGGAGGACGTGCCCTACGGGCTGGTGCCGCTGGCCGAGCTGGGCCGGGCAGCGGGCGTGCCGACACCGGTGGCGGACGCGCTGATCACCCTGGCCTCGACCTCGCTCCGCCGCGATTTCCGCGCTGAGGGACGCAATCTGAAGAGCATGGGGCTCGGCGGCATGCCGTTCGAAACACTCGTTGCCCGGCTGGCCGGAAACATCCGCTCCTGATCAGTGGGCGACCCAGCCGCCGTCCACGACGAGCGTCTGGCCGGTCATCCAGTCCGAGTCTGGCGAGGCGAGGAAGAGGACGGCTCCGGCGGGGTCTTCCGGCGCACCGGCTCGCGGGAACACCTGGCGGCTGAGCACGTCCGCTGGCACCTCAGCCGAGAGGGTCCGCCGGGCACGCTCGGTCAGCGTATAGCCTGGGGCAACGGCGTTGACCCGAATGCCGTCCACGCCAACCTCCCGCGCCAGCGCTCGGGTCAGGCCGAGAACGCCGCCCTTGGCTGCCAGGTAGGGAACGAGATTCTGTCGAGCCGGTGGCTCCAGATAGAGTGAGGCGGCGATGCCGCTGAAGACGGAGGCGCTGCAGACGTTGACGATCTTGCCGTAACCGCGCGCCCGCATGTGTGGGATGACCTCGCGAGACATCAGGAACGGGCCGGTCAGGTTCAGACGGAGGGTAGCCTCCCAGGTCTCCAGGTCCGTCTCCCCCAGAAGGGCCCGCCGTCCGAGGGCTCCGCCGGCGTTGTTGACCAGGATGTCGATACGACCGTGTCGCTCGAGTATGTCACGCACCCCCGCCGCGACCGAGGCCTCGTCCGTGATGTCGAGGTGCAGCGCGGCGCCCCCGACCGAGCGGGCCACGCTGGTGGCGGCATCGTCGTCGATCTCCGCGACGACCACGGTGGCGCCGGCTCCGGCCAGCGCACGACAGTACTCGCGCCCCATGCCGTTCCCGCCGCCGGTGACAACGGCAACTCTCTCCACGAGCCTCATCTCGACTCCTTCAAACCGTACTCGACACGCCGCTCGCCCTCTGACGGATCTCTCGCGGCACCCAGCGACGCCGTTGACCGGACGATGGCTCCTCGCTATAGTCAAGCCCGGGCTTGAACGTCGACGCGTCAGGGTCGGCTACCTGGTCACGCCGTGCGAACGGGACGCGGTCGCCGTCCAGTCGACCGTCCAGATCGCGAATCACAGCCGAGGAGCGTGCCGTGAAGGACAGCTACGCCGCCGTCCACAAGTATATCGACACTCATTTCGACGAGCATCTGGCCGAGACCCAGCGCTACCTGCGCCAGCCGAGCGTGTCTCTCACGAACGAGGGAGTGCTCGAGTGTGCGGAGATGACGCGAGAGCTGATCGCGCAGCTCGGTGCGGAGCGGGCGGAGGTGGTCCACTTCGATCGGGGCTTCCCGGTGGTCTACGGCTTCCTGCGCTCCAAGCGGCCTAACGCCAGAACGATCGCCGCGTACAGCCTGTACGACGTCATGCCGATCGATCCGCACGAGAACTGGGCGGTGCCGCCCTTCTCGGCCGAGATCGTCGAGCCCGGCCGTATCGACCTGCCGGAGGACTACGGCCCCTGCATCGTGGCCCGGGGCGCGCGCAATCAGAAGGGGCCGATCATGGCGTTCATCAACGCCCTGAAGTCGATGCTGGCGGTCCAGGGCGACATCCCCTGCAACGTCATGTTCACCTTCGACGGCGAAGAGGAGATGGGCAGCACGAACTTCGTGGGTCCGTTCCGCGAGCGCTTCATGGACGAGCTGCGGCAGATCGACGCCGCGTTCTACTTGAACCCGTCGCAGAACGAGAAACGGGAGGTCATCATCTACCTCGGCTGCCGTGGTATCTCCTTCATGGAGCTGCGACTGCGGGGCGGCGACTGGGGTGGACCGGTGCGCGCCGCGACGTTCGCGGCGGACATGCTCTGGATTGACTCGCCGGCCTGGAGGCTGCTCAAGGCCGTGAGTACGCTGATGGACCCTGACGGGCGCGTGCTGGTCGAGGGGTTTTACGACAACATTCGACCGTGGAGCGACGACGACCGGTCGCTGATAAAGATCCTCCAGGATCAGTTCGACGAGAGGACCATGATGCAGCGGATGGACATCCGGTCGTGGAAGGGCGGCAAGCGCGGCGTCGACCTGCTGCCGGAGTACGTCATGTCCCCGCTGATGAACGTAGACGGCTACGACGCCGGGTACACCGGGCCGAGGGTGAAGACGATGTTCCCACACGAGGCGGTGATCAAGCTGGACATCCGGATCGTGCCGGACCAGGACATTGACGACATCATGGCCAGGGTTCGCAAGCACCTCGACGACCACGGGTTCCCGGAGGTGGAGATCGAGGTGTTCGGCAAGTACAACGGGACAAAGACCGACGACCACTCAGACGTCGCTCAGGCTGCAATCCGCGCGAGCGAGCAGTTCGGAGTGCCGACCCTCGCCTGGCCGATCTACTATGCCGGCGTGCCGCAGTGGGTGTTCAACGGCCCGCCGCTGCACAAGCCGGTCATCTCCGGCGGGATGGGACGGATGGGCCGCGAGCACGTCCAGAACGAGTACATGACGGTCGAAGGCCTGCGCGACTACGAGAAATGGGTGGTCAACTTCCTCCACGAGTTCGCGGACGCTTGACCAGGACGCGGGCGCCCGCCAACGGGGCGGGCGCCCGCTCGGATGCGCCCGGCCGGATCAGGCTCCCGCGAATTCGTGGAGCAGCCGGCAGAGGTACTTCTCGTACAGCCGTAGCCCTGCCACCGTGAAGTACTCGTTGGCCTGGTGCTCCCGGCCCATGTAGCCGATTCCGCCGGAGACGACCGGCAGGCTCAGCGGTTCGCGCGTGAAGGCGACGAGTGGAGTCGAGGCGTGGTAGATGGGCCAGGCGAGCGTCGAGGAGCCGTAGGCGGCCGCTGCCCGGATGCAGGCCTGGGCCAACGGCTCCTCGACCGAGCTCCGGCACCAGTTGTACCCGCCGTCGCAGCGGATCTCGACATGCTGGAAGCCGTGCTTGTCGAGGTGGGCGCGCAGCTTCCGCAGGATGTCATCGCGGTCCATGTCCGGGAAGAGGCGGATATCCATCTTGGCGGTGGCGACCTCCGGTAGGGCGGTCTTGATGCCAGGCCCCGTCCAGCCGCTGACGACGCCGCTCAAGTTGATGTAGGGCTCCCAGAGGTAACGCTCCAGGACCGTCTCGAACGGCTGTCCGCGCCTCCAGCGCCTCGCCTGCAGCTTGTCGCGGACGGCGGCCTCGTCGAAGCTGGACTTCAATTCGTCCAGCAGCCGCCGCTCCTCGGCGTTCGGGGGGCGGAAGTCGTCGTAGAACCCCTCCACCAGGACGCGGCCGGTCTCGCGATCTCGCAGCGTACTGAGGGCCCAGGCCAGCTCCCAGGCCGGCGCGTCCAGCAGAGCGTCGTCGGCAGAGAAGAGCTGCGGCCCGGCTGGCCCGCCCCAGTCGCCGCCACGCACCACCAGCTCGACCGGCACGACGCCGCGGAAGCCGAGGTACAACTGCTGGCGCTGCTCCGAGTCCCAGGCCGGATTGAGATAGTAGACGGCGCTCGCCTCACCCAGCACGTCAGCGTAGCGGCGCAGGAACTCCGGGAAGTGCGGACTGCCCTGCTCCTCCTCACCGTCAAAGGTGAACATGACGTTGCAGGGGATGTCGCCCTCGACAGCCTGGAGGGTCTTGATCGCGTTGACCAGGGCCATGATGGGGCCCTTCTGGTTGCGGGCACCACGGGCGACGATGCAGGGCCCGTAGGAGTCCGGCAGGTTGATCCGCCGCGGCTCGACGATCTCAGCCGAGAACGGTGGCACGACCCAGTCCGGCTCATCCACCGGCATGACATCGTAGAGACTGTAGGCGATCAACGTCGCCGCGTTCGGGCGCTTCGAGCGCAGGAGCCCGAACACGGCGGGATAGCCGCCTTCCAGCTCACACAGCTCGGCCCGCTCGCAGCCGATCTCCTTCAGGAGATCGACCAGCATCGCGGCGCATTCCCGGACACCTTCGTTCGTGAAGGAGATGCTCGGTTGCCGTAGCAGCCGCTGGGTGTCCCGGACGTGCTGATCGAACTGAGCGTCGATGTAGCGCTCGAGCTGGTCCATCGAAACGGTCATCGCGTTGCTCCTTTCCCGCCCATCCCAAGCCGAACCATGGATCGAACGGCCCTCCCGCCTTCCACCCCTGGACTTTACCACCCCGCGCTGCAGGTCGGAGGCCCGCCCGGCCACGGATCCGGGCACGTGGGAGCGCTCGCCGTCGAAGATCGGCCACTCCACGATCGGATCCCACCAAGCCGGTTGCGAGCGTTCGAGCCGCCCCGCTTTCGGCACAAAGAGCTCGTACACGCAGGGCGTCCGTCCGACGTCCGGCACCGTGAAGAGCCGTCCCCCAGGTGCGCTCCGCCAGTCCGCTCCGAGACCCCCCGCTCCAGATATGCGTACCGTTCACCGTTGCCCGCTCAGGGTCGCTACAGGCCTCGCGCTGCGCAGG
>JADZDV010000383.1 GCA_020850915.1 Chloroflexota bacterium
GCCTCCCGCGCCCCCGGCACCGCCGGTGCCCAGGTCCCCGACTTGCACCAGGAAGGCTCGACGGTCCCCGTAGGGCGCAGACAGCGTCCACCTGTCGTACACGGCGAGGACAGACCCGTCTCCCGAGGCGAGCCGCACGCCGCGCGACTCGGTCTTCGTCGTCTCCACGTCGAGGCGGGCAGAGAACTTGCCGGTGACCGGGTCGAGGGTGCTGCCGAGGAGGTTCATCTGCAGCGAATCGCCCGTGGCCCCAGGCGCGGCTCGTTCGTGCCAAGCCACCAAAAATCCCTGCCCGTTGAAGGCGACGTCGGCGGGAACGGTCGAGTTGACCCCGCCTCCCCCCGTCGGAACCACCAGGCCTGGATCGTCCTCCACCACCCCGTCCGGTCCCACGCGGGCGGCCAGGATCCCGGTGTTGGTGCTCCACGTGACGACGAACTTCCCGGCTCCGAAGGCGACGCTCGGGCGAGACACATCGCCCACGCCAACCGTCATCGGGCTGCTGTCGAGCAACTTCCCGGAAGCGTCGAGTCTAGCCGCCAGGATGTACCGCGTGGCGGTTCCGCTGGGGAAGGAGTCCCATACCACCAAGTACGTGCCCTCCCCCGAGGCTACCCGAACCGTGGAGCCAGCGCCGGTGCTGGCCAGCGGGAACGACGCACCAAGGGTGGAGGCCCCGTTGGCCAGCGTGGCGGCCATGACTCGCCCTGTGGCGCTGCTCCCCTCGATCCACGCGACGAGCGCCCCCCCAGTTCCTGCGGCGATTGAGGGGGCGGCCTCGCGCGCAGCGCTCTGGAGGACGGGTGCCCCGCCAGCGGACTGTCCGGTCTCACTGACGCGCGCCAGGTAGATGTCAGACAAGTTGGACGATGCCTTACGCGAGTCCTCCCACAGCACCACGTAACCTGTGCCATCGAAAGCCGCGGCGGCGTGCCCCTGGGCGAGCTGCGCCACGCCCAGAGCCAGGTCCGCCCCGACAGCCTTGCCGTCGGCGCGGAGCACGGCGGCGTACACGTCCCACGCGTCATCGGAGGAGGGAGAAGCGTCGCCGGAGCGCGCGTCTTCCCATGCGACCAGGGTCGTCGAAACCCCACGCGCCAGCACGGGGGCCCGCTGCGGGACCGCCACGGCGGCGATCGGCCCCCCCCCGACAGGCGACAACTTTCCGGCGGTGAGTACGCCTCCATAAATGTCAGACTTGGTGGCAGGGACCCGGCTGTCCAGCCACGCGACCAGACAACCACCCGACGCAGGTCGGCAGCCTACAGCGTGGGCGCGCCTGCGAAAGGCACCCGCGCCACCTGGGGGGTCGGCCAGGACCAGGTCGGCAGCATCGATGGGCCCGGATGAGCCGACGCGCGCGCCCCGCATCTGGAGGGCCGTGCCATCATCCTGGTTCCACGCGGCCACGAAACTCGACCCGTCCCATGACGCCGCCGGACACGTCGCGCTCCCAGCCACGGCCTTCGAAACGGTGCCCACCCCTCCCTGGGGGACGAGGTCCTTGGACACGCGCACCCCCTCCACACGCATGAGCGGAGGGCTGGTTGTGTGGCGGTGCCACAGCACCTGCAGCGCCCCGTCCGCGGTGGAGGCGACCTCGGGGCACTCGAGGTAGTCCGTCGGTGGCACCACTGACTTCGCGGGCGAGTCGACAAGCGTGCCGCCAGCCGACACCCGCGCCGCGAGCACGGAGTACCCCGAGATCCAGGTGACGACGAACTGGCTCCCGGTCCAGGCGACCCGAGGCGCACCGTACACATCGCTCGTCCCGAGCGACAGCGTCGCCCCAACCTTGCCCGACGCGCTGACCGTCGCTGCCTCCACTGCGCTCGAAGCCGACCATGCGACGAGGTACCCTCCGTTGCCGTCGGCCGCGATCTGCGGGCCCGTGCCGCCGGGCGAGAGCGTCAGCTCGACGCCGTCCACTGGCGTTCCATCGAGAGAAAGGCGCTGTGCCATCAGCCCACTCCCGTTGAAACCCTGGTACGCCACGAGCGCCCCCGAGGGGTTCGCTGCGATGGCGGGGTTGTGCGCCCTGGAGGTGGTCACCGGCCGCCCACCTAGGACCTCCTCGCCGGAGGCGTCGAGCTGCGCAACCATGATCCGCCAGAGACTCTCATCCTGGTAGGCCCTCCTGTTGTCGGACCAAGCGACGAGGTATCCGCCCGCGGCGGGCGCCACGGCGGGCGCCTCCTGTCCGTAGGGTGCGGGGACACGCGCCGTCGACCCCACAGCGGTCTCGGCGCTGACGTTGAGTTCGGCGACGGTTGAGGCCAGGCTGGACGGCGTATCGCGCTCGGCGCAGGCCGCGCCGGTGGCGACTCCCATGAGCAGGCACAGCGGATTGAGCGCCCTCACCGCGCCCCCCTTTCCGAGCTGCGCTGCCGCCGACGCGCGCGGAGGGCCGCCATGACGAGCGCCCCCGCCGCCAGCGCAGCTCGCCTGCCGTCGGAGTCGGCGTCCCCCGCGACGCCGCAGACGCAGCCGCTGTTGTTCACCGCGACGTTGGTGGCGCCAGGAGCGGACGGCGCTCCGGAGCCGCCGCCGCCACCCACAAGTCCCGACCCCGCTCTACCCGCCGTGCCAGCCGTGCCGGCGCTCTGAGCGATCCCGGCGCTCCCGCTCCCGCCTGGTTCGCCGCCAGCGCCGCCACTGCCACCGGAAGTCCCGCTCGCCCCCGCGGACACCCCCGAACCTGCCTGGCCTGCCTGGCCCGCCTGGCTCGCCCCGCCCTTGCCTGTCCCGCCACTCCCCGCAGCCCCGCCGGCCTGCGTGCCACCACTCCCGGCGCTTCCACCACCTCCAGCCCCAGCGCTGCCAGCGGCGGTGCCGCCTGCACCCGCCGCCCCTCCAGATCCGGCGGCGCCGAGCACGGCGTTCTGGCAGAGGCCCCCGGCGCACACGCCGCTCGTGCACTGACCCGGCGAGGAACAAGCGCCGCCGGGGCTGACTCCTCTCAGCGCTGCCAACTTCACCCGCATGGCCATGTAGGCGGGATCGGCGTCGAACTGCTGGTACGCGACCACCCAATCTCCGTTGGCCCCCGAGGCCGACGGGAACATCGCCACCTCCTTGCCATCACTGACGTCCGTCAGGCCCTGGAGCGTGCCGCCCCCGTCGAAGAACGCCCCTCGAACGCGGGATCGGGCGTCGGGGGTGCTCCAGGCCGCGAGGAAGCCAACACCGTCGGTCCCGACGGACAGCCTCCGAAGCTCGTCGATTCCGGTGCCCACGAGCAGCGCCTCGGGCAAGGCACGCCTCGCCGAGGAGACGGACCCAGCGCTCACCAGCGCGTAGGCTACAGTGGGGGTGGGCGTCTTCCCGTCCGCCCACACGACCAGGCAGCCCTTGTTCGGGATGCACGCGACCGAGGGCTTGGTCTTGTCCCACGCGCCGGCGGAGATCACGAACTCCGGCTCTGCGGCGCCGTCGGTCGCAAAGCGACGTCCGTAGATGTCCCTCGTCGTGTTCCCGTTGCGTCCGTCTGACCAGACGACCAGCGACTTCTGGCCGTCGTAGGCCGCCGCCACATGCTCGACCGAGGCGCTGGAAGGCGTCAGCGGAGCCACGAACACCACGCCCTGGCCGTCCTTCCCCACGTGGCCGACCTCCGTGCTCGTGGTGGCGAAGAAGTGACCAGACGGAGTTGCCGCCACGGCCGGCATACCGACCGTGGTCATCCCTGGCCCCATCGGCACGCCCGCGGGAGACACGGCCGAGACGGCGTAGCCCCCGGATGCCGACGTGGCTGCTCCGCGCGTCACTGCGCCCACCGAGCAGGCTTCGCCCCTCTGAAAGGGCGGGCCGCCCACGACCAGGACGGACGGACCCTTGGGCTTGCCCGATGGTGCGTCGACCTCGACCGCACGAACGTCCATGCTGTCCGCCACCGTGGCCTCCGTGAAGAGCAACCAACAGGTGTTCTCTTCGCAGCTGAGGCATGGGCGGTACTGCTCTGCGCCGGAGGCGGCGACGAGCGTCGCTCCCGCCTGGGTGGGGGATCCGCTGTCCAGCACCGCCCGCGCGTAGATGTCCCAGGGGAACGACTGCCGAGCCATGGCAACCAGCGTGCGGTCCGCGCCGTGTGCGGACGAGATGCCGCGCTGGAGGCCGTACGCCTTCTGGGGGACGATGTCGAGGGCGATTCCCTTGGGGTCCATGGGCGCTGTCGCTCCGGAGGGAACTCGGGCCGCGTAGACGTCCCCGGCGCTGCTGGGTGGGTCGGCCCGCGAATCGACCCATGCAGTCAGCCAACCGGTCGGGGTCGCCGCCACCGGCGAGTACACCTGATCTCCAGCCTCCGCGGAGATCACGAAATTGCCGAACGAGGAACTGTCCGACCCGTCCAGCTCCTGCCCCTCCAGGTCGAGTTCGCCACCGTTGTTCCTCGTCTGGGTCACAAAGCAGGTCCCGTCGCCCTTGCATGCCAACCCGTGCGCGCGAGACACCTCGTCGCCGGCGATGACTTTGGGTTGCCCCAGCAAGCCACCGGAGGGTGCCACCCTCCGGACGTATCGAGGCCGATTCAGGCCGTTCCCTCCCATATACAAGACACGGAAGGCCGAACCGTCCCATGCGACGGCTGGGTCGTCGCCCGCCCCGCCGCCAGCGTCGCCGATCTGGGTTCCCAGCGAGTCAGCGACGTCGCCCTGAGGCGACACGCGGGTGCCATAGATCTTGTCGGCTCCCGGCGTCCTGCCGTCCCGCCAGGCGACGTAGAATGTGCCGCCGCCGAACGCGACGGCGGGGCCCGCCTGGACGCCGGCCGCTTTCGCCACCATCCGCGGCGCCGTGTCGAGCACCTTGCCGTCAGGGGCGACTCGGACCGCGACGATATCCTCTGTCGAGTAGTCCCCTTCGCTCCAGGCCACCAGGTAGATCCCATCCCCGAAGGCGACCGCGGGTGTCGCGGGCCGGGACGCTGGCAGACGAATCCCGAAGGGGTCGAGCGGCGCCGGCGTCGGAGAGACACGCGACACCATCAAGGACAGTTCTTGCCACTCACGCCGATCTACCCACGCCACCAGCCAGTTGGTGCCGTCGAACGCCGTCGCGGGGGTGAACCGTGCTCGAAGGTTCTGCACCGGGCCGGTCACCGCAGGGGGCAGCGTGGTGCGGGAGCCGACGGCGACGTCGGAAGCCAGGAGGCCCTGGGTATCGCCCTTCTCGCCCGGTGCCAGGGCGGCGGCGAGACCACCGGTGAGCACGCACGCCGACACAGCGGACAGGAGGGGGGGAAGTGGGATCCTTCGTGAGGGCATGGAGAGTCGTGGCGGTGGGAAGTCCGATGCAGCTCTGGACGCGGCGGACGAGCCCGAGCGGGGCGGCTCCGTTCGGACAACGACGGGGAGGCCTCACGCACCCGCTGCACTCTGCTGGCTCGGTGCGCGGAAGACCGCCACCGGTCGGGAGGATGCGCCAGCCTTGGGCGCCCTGGGAATCCGACGATGATCATACGACGCCTGCGGCGCGGCGCGGCAGGGCCACGAAGTAGCGCATCATTCGGCTCAGGCCGTTCCCCCCGCTCACCCTGCATCCCCCCGCAGCACCGCCGTCAAGCCCGGCCTGCTCTGCACGCCCAACCTCCGGTAAATCGCCATCACGTGCGTGCGCACCGAGCCGAGGGTGATCCCGAGCTGCGCCGCGATCTCCTTCTGTGCCAGCCC
>JADZDV010000384.1 GCA_020850915.1 Chloroflexota bacterium
GCGCGCCGCAAGGTCGTCATGCCGGGCATGGTGGACCTGCATGCCACCTCGGGCGGCGGGCTCGTCAAGACCGTCGGGGAGAACCTTGACGCCGCCGAGTGGCGCAATATGTTCCAGTTGATCATCCAGAACTTTACCGACCCGGAGTGGTGGCGTGTCGAGAGTCAGCTTCACGCGCTCGAGCGGTTGAAGTTCGGTACGACGGCAATCTACACGACGAACGGCGGCTCGGGCACCCGCAACGACGATCCGCGCTACATCGAGACCTCGCTGGCGGCCTTCGAGGAGATCGGCATCCGGGCCACCTTCGGACTCGGCCCGCCGCGGCCGCCCTGGCCGCAGCCGTTCGTCGACTGGGAGAACGGCCGGCCCCGGCGGAAGATGGTCGCGTTCGAGCAGGTCATCGAGGTGTGCGATGACGTCCTCCGGCAGGCGAAAGAGCGGCCGCGAGAGCTGATCTCCTTTATCACCGCCCTCTCCCGCCTGGGCAATCGCAATCGGCAGGACCCGGTCTGGTCGGCGGAGCACGAGGCCTGGGTCTTCCGTCAGGCGGAGGCGATGCGCGGCCTGATGGAGAAGTACGACCTCGGCTTCTGGACCAACATCTACGGCGAGGCGGTGGAGTTCGCGGTCGACAACGACCTCGGTCTCTTGGGGCCGAAGACCATACTCTCGCACGCCTCAGACGTGACCGAGCGGGGGATCAATCTGATCGCCGAGCGCGGCTGCCACATCGCCTACAGCCCCCGCGCACGCCGCGTCTACAGCTTCCCGGGACGCTGCCCGGTCGTCGAGTACGTCGACCACGGCGTGAATGTGGCGCTCGGGAGCGACGGTCCGCCTCCGGACCGCGTCTCGGACATGTTCCTCGACATGAAGATGACGATGACGCTCCAGCGGCTGCACTTTCGGGACCCGCACGTCATACCGCCGGGGCTGGCGTTGGAAATGGCGACGATCAACGGGTATCGTGCTCTTGGCCTCGATCATCTCGGTGGCTCGATAGAGGTTGGGAAGCGAGCAGACCTGGTGGTCGTGGACTTCTTCAAGCCGCACCTCGTCCCGGTTCATATGCCGGTCCACCAGCTCGTGTACGAGGCGAGCGGACACGACGTCGAGACGGTCATGGTGAACGGCAAGATCCTCATCGAGGATCGCCAGGTGAAGTGCGTGGACGAGGCGGCGCTCCTGGAACAGGCGCAGGAGCTGTCAGAAAAGACGGTGCGGGACGCCGGCCTCGGGCCGCTGACAGTGCGGCCGGACGGCTTCTGGGGCAAGTCTCGCTACTGAGATCCTGCGCTCAATTCGCCCAGAGGGGGTACTAGTGATCGACACACTCATCGAGCGGGCAACGCTCATCACGATGGATCCGGCGCGACGGGTCATCTCGGACGGCGCGGTGGCGATCGAGGGCAACCGGATCGTCGCCGTCGGACCGACAAGCGAGGTGAAGGCCGCGCATTCAGTCGCGAAGAAGACAATCGATGGCTACGGGAAGGTCGTGACGCCGGGGATGGTCGATCTCCACGCCCGGTCGGGCGGCGGCATGATCAAGTGCATCGGGGAGCAGTTGGGCGCGACCGCCTGGCGAGACTTCCTGGACGACGTGGCGTTCCGCCACACCACGCCGCGCTGGTGGTACGTGGACTCGCAGCTCCACGCCCTTGAGCGGCTGCGCTTCGGCGCCACGACGATCTTCACGCAGCCCGGCGTCTCGACGCCGCGGATGGACGATCCGAAGTACGTCCTGGCGAACCAGCGCGCCTTCGAAGATCTCGGCATCCGCGCACGGATCATCGTTGGCCCATCCCGCCCGCCCTGGCCGCAGACCTACGTCGACCAGGTGGACGGACAGCGCGTCGAGAAGAGCGTCACCTTTGAGCAGGTGATCGAGAACTGCCACAGCGTGCTCGCCGGCAGCCAGGCAAACCCGAGCCCCCTGGTGGACTACTGCACCGGCCTGTCGCGCTTCGGCAACAAGAACCCGCTCGATCCGGTGTGGAAGCCGGAGCATGAGGTGTACGTCCGCAAGCAGGCTGATGCCCTGCGGGAGATGATGGAGCGCTACGGCGTCGGCTTCTGGACCCACGCCTACGGCAACGCCGTGGAGTATGCCTTCGACAGCGACCTCGGCCTGCTCGGTCCGAACAGCGTGCTCTCCCACCTCAACGGCATCAACGAACGCTCGGTAGAGCTGCTGGCCGAAACGGGCACCCGCGCTGCGCACCATCCCCGAATTCGACGGCTCTACATGTACGGCGAGCCGGTGCCGATCGTGGAGATGATCGAGGCAGGCATCATCGTGGGCCTGGGGAGCGATGGTCCCCAGCCTGACCGCGCGGCCGATCCGTTCCTGGACATGAAGGCGGCCATGATGCTCCAGCGTTACCGCTTCAAGTCCCAGGAGGTCCTGCCGCCCGGCAAGGTGCTCGAAATGGCGAGCATCGACGGCTACCGCGCCCTGAACCTCGACCACGAGCTTGGGTCGCTGGAGCCCGGCAAGAAGGCCGATCTCATCGTCATCGACGCCCTCAAGCCGCATCTCTGGCCGCTCTCCATGCCGGTCCACCAGGTCGTCTACTACGCCACTGGCGCGGACGTCGAGCATGTCTTCGTCGAAGGCCGGCAGGTGATCGACGGTGGCAAGCCCACCACAATCGACCAGACGGCCCTGCTCGAGGAGGCGGAGGAGGAGCTGGAGCGGCTGATGCGTGAGCCAGGTCTGGGCCTGCCGGAGCTTGCCCGGGTGCCGGAGCGGTACTGGGGCGTCGCGCGATGATGAGGCGCTGGGCCTGACACCAGGCGAGTCGCAGCAGCCCTGGCCACGCGACCAGCGTGGCCGGGGCTCCTCCGGACCCTGGTTACGCCTGGATCCGCGGCTCGACAGCAGCAGCCCAGGCAAGGCGGAACGCTGATCGTCGGGATCACCGCGGACCCAACCGGCCTGAACGCCACGGCGACCACCAATATCCCCGCCATCAGCGTCAGCGACCAGGTCTACCACACGCTGCTCCCTATGGACTACAACTGCAAGACCCAGCGGGGGGCTGGCCGAGCGGTGGGACGCCGGCAGCGACGGCAAGACGTTCACCCATCACCTTCGCAAGGAGGTGATGGGGCGTGACGGCGTCCCATTCACCGCGCAGGACGCGAAGTCCAGCCTGCTGGAGGTCGGTGGCAAATACAACGGGACCGGGTCAGGCGCCCGCGCGCCGCTGGAAAGGCTCGGGACGCCGGACGATTACACGTTGATCCGTCGGCTGAAGGAGCCGTGTGCACGGTTCTCCCCGAACAACCTTACCGATGCGACGCATGTCCAGATTGTGGCGACGCGCATGTACGAGGGGTCCGACCCGACCAGGAACGACGCGAAGGTCAACCAGGTCGGTACTGGGTCGTTCAAGCTCGTGGAGTGGGTCAAGAGCGACCACACCACCCTCGAGCGGGATCCGAGCTGCTGGAACCAGGGCCAGGAACTCGTACTCGCGAGCAGTCAGCGGGAACGGCTCGCCACGCAGCGTGACCGACCGCCTGGCCGGGTCGAGGTCCAGCCCGATCTCCGCGCTGAGAGACGTTCGGCCATCTCCGTCCGATGGTGGGTCGAGCTCCAGGTGCACCTCCAGCAGCCTGCCGGCCCGGACCCGGGCGTGAATGGTCCCCTCTGACACCCCTCGAGCAAGCTCCAGCAGTTCGGCCAGCAGCCCCGCGCCTTCCACGGATGCCTCCGCACCGGTGGCCCCCCTCCACGCACGATCGCTCCCGGTCGCCACGACCCCGCCACCGCCCGCCGAGCTGCCGCGACCAGCGACGTACGTGTAGCACACCCGCGATGTCGTGACAAGGGTCGGACACGGTCCAGGAGGTCTGTTTCGCCGCTCGACAAGCCCCAGTCGAGCCGCCTCGGCGCAACGTGACAGCGAGTGACAGCGAACGTGACAGCGAGTGACAGCGTCCGTACCACGCCAGCGGCCTAGACTGGGGTGATGCCCGGGCGTGGCGGCCCCGGGGGTGTGCGGAGGCGGGACATGCAGCGGTTTGGACGGGTGCTGGCGATCCTCTCGTGGGTGACGATCGTTGCACTGCTGCGCCTGCCCTGGCAGCAGCTTGGCGAGAGCCTGGCCTTCCCGTCAATCGCCTGGGCGAGCCCGCCGCTCGCGTTCTCGCTCCCCGCCCTTCTCTTCGGGCTCGCCGGTGGCAGCGCGGCGCCGAGGGTGGTGAACGCGGCCCGCGCGGGAGCACCGTCCTGCAGCACCCGGGTGCCTCGGACCTCGGCACGCGGGCGCCGCTGACGCCGCGTGTGGACTTTGCCGACAGCGAGACGAAGGGCCCGGGGGTGAGGGTGCAGCTCGAGGCGCCCGCCGAGCCGCTGGTCGCCATCGAGCTGCGCTTGCAGGGCGTTGGCGGCAGGCCCGGCCGGCAGAGCGGGCGCCAGACGACCTTCACCGTCCCCGCCGATGGGCGCAGCTCCGGCGACCCGGGCGAGCCGGTTTTCGGCGGCCCGGTCGGCAGCGTCCTCTGGACCCTGCTCGGCGCGCCCGCCACGCCCGGTGCGCCCGCCACGCCGTCTCCAGCGAGCAAGCCAAACGCTGCGCCCACGACAAAGGCGGCTCCCACCACCCAGGCCACCGCCGCCGCGACTGCCGCCGCCAC
>JADZDV010000385.1 GCA_020850915.1 Chloroflexota bacterium
GCCGGCGCTGATCCTGGTGGCGATCTGGCGGACCGTGCCGTACTTCATGATCATCGTTCTCGCCGGGCTCCAGGCAATCCCGCGCGACTACTACGAAGCCGCTGCGCTGGATGGCGCCAACCGATGGCAGACGTTTCGACACATCACGCTGCCCCTGCTCCGGCCAACGCTCGTGTTGATGGTCGTGATCTCGGTCCTCATGGCGATGAAAGTCTTCATCAATCCGCTCGTCATGACTGGCGGTGGTCCGTCAGGCGCGAGCCGCGTGCTGCCGCTCCTCATCTACGAAACCGGCTTCCAGTATTTCAAAATGGGTCTGGCGAGCGCGATGTCGGTCTTCCTCTTCGTCGGCGTCATGATCTTCACTCTGGTCCAGTTCCGGCTCTTCCGGCACTCAACCGATAACTGACCGCCAGGCACCTGAGGCCAAGGAGCAGATGCGAGTCTCTAGGACGACTGCCACAGCCATTCGCTCGGCGGCTCTGGCCGCGGGAGCGTTCGTCACACTGCTCCCGTTCTTCTGGATGGTATCGGCCTCGCTCAAGCCGGTCGATCGAGTCTTCGCGCTGCCAGTCGAGTGGGTTCCGGCGAACCCCAGGTGGGAGACGTATGTCACAGCCTTGACCCGCTATCCCTTCGACCGCTACTTCCTCAACAGCCTGCTTATCGCGAGCGCGATCACGATCGCAAACGTCTTCTTCTGCAGCCTGGCAGGCTATGGCCTGAGCAAGTTCCGCTACCCAGGACGAGACCTGGCGTTTGTCGCCATTCTCAGCACGCTGATGCTGCCGCTCGAGGTCGTCATGGTGCCGACCTATCTCGTAACAAAGGAGTTTGGCTGGTTGAACTCCTACCAGGGTCTAATCGTCCCGCTCGCCCTGGACGCGTTCGGCGTCTTCCTCATGCGTCAGTTTATCCTCGGCATCCCAAGCGAGCTGATCGAGGCGGCGCGCATGGACGGCGCGACCGAATGGACAATCTACCGGACGATCGTTCTTCCGCTGAGCCGCCCCGCGCTCGCGGCCCTTGCGATCTTTACCTTTCGCGAGTCCTGGGACCAGTTCATCTGGCCCTTCCTCGTGATCTCCCAGGACGACCTGCGCACGGTACCGCTCGGGATTCAGATGTTCGAGAGTGCTTTTGGGACCGCCTATAACGAGGTCATGGCGGTCGCCGTCATCGGCATGCTGCCCATGGCAATCCTCTTCTTTGTCCTCCAGCGAGCCTTCGTCCAGGGCATTACTATGACCGGCATCAAGTAATGACTCTCGTCAACCACGCTCCCAGAGTCTCGGCGAGGTTCAGTCAGGAGCCGCTCAGCGCGGTTACAGGCGGCGGTTGCGGGTGATGATTCGGTGGCGGCTCGCCACCTGCTAAACCAAAGCCACACTGGGATCCACATGGTTGTGCCAGCAGCGTTCGCGTGTTTCTCCGCGGCCCTGGTTTAGTCGTTGGGCAAATGCACGCGGTAGGATGCCGGGTATGATCCTCCCCAGAGATCGCGACCCTCGCTTCATCACCATCCGCCGCGGTGGTACGCTTGCCGATTCGGATCATCGGCTCCTCGCCCTGTGGGCGGCATCGTGCGCAGAGCACGTCCTCGACCTCTTCGAGTCGGCAGAGCCTTCGGACTCGCGACCGCGTCACGCAATAGAGCAGGCTCGGGCATGGACGCGCGGCGAGATCACGATGTCCCAGGCTCGCACGGCAGCCGGCCATGCAAACGCCGCGGCAAGAGACCTGCGTGGGGCAGGGCGGTACGCCGCGTATGCTGCCGGTCAGGCGGTGGCGGTCGCGCACGTCGCCGCGCACGAGCTCGGCGCGGCTGCCTACGCGATCAAGGCCGCACGTGCTGCCGCGCCGGAAGGGGAGAGCGAGAGCGCAGGGCGCCGCGAGTGCCGGTGGCAGCGCGACCAGCTCCCGGAGGCGATTCGCGAGCTCGTCCTCGACGACGAGCGGTTGCGGAACGACATCTGCTGGTCGGTGTTCAACTGCTGAGAGCGTCAGGGCGCCAGAGCTACCTGATCAGCGCGTCGAGCGCACAGGCGAGATTCGCCTCGCGCCCGACCGTGCCACCGAAGCGGCGCCAGGGTGCGGCGGCCACCGCCTGCTCGGCGCTCCAGCTCTCGAAGGGCATCCTCGCCGGCTCTACAGATAGACGCCGGACGCCAGCCCGTCACGGTCGGCGCGGACACGGTCCTGGCGGCCTGCCTTGAGCGCTTCCCGCGGCGCGAACCCGCCGAGAGAGCGACTGCTCGCCCAGAGCCATTCCTGCCCCGCCTCCAGTCACCCCTCCGCCCGCCGCTGATACTGGATCGCCTCCGCCAGATGCGTCGGCGCGATCCGATCGGCGCTCGCCAGGTCGGCGATCGTGCGGGCGACCTTCAGCACACGGTGGTAGGCGCGGGCAGAGAGGCCGAGCTGCGCCACCGCCGAGCGGAGCAGCCGTGAGCCGAGGTCGTCCAGGAGGCAGTGCTGCCGCACCTCGACAACGGTCATGTCGGCGTTCGCCCAGAGGCGCGTGCCCGCGAAGCGCTGCTGCTGGCGCGCTCTCGCCGCCTCCACGCGCTCGCGCACCGCCGCTGAAGCCTCGGCGCGGGCCGTGCCGGCCAGCTTCTCGTACTCGACGCGCGGCGCGTCCAGGTGGAGGTCGATGCGGTCCATCAGCGGACCGCTGAGCCGCTTGCGGTAGCGCGCCACCAGGCCGTCAGCGCAGACGCAGCTCCGCGACCGGTCGCCGTGGAAGCCGC
>JADZDV010000386.1 GCA_020850915.1 Chloroflexota bacterium
CAGTCCTCCAGTACGGCTCGGTCCAGCGCCTGGCCGCGTTGCCGGATGAGGTTGGTCTGTATCCGACCCACGGGGAGGGCTCGTTCTGCGCCGCCAGCGGCGCGGGGCGCAGCGTCTCGACGATCGGGCTGGAGAAGCGGGAGAACCCGGTTCTGGCCTACTCTGACGCGGGGTCGTTCGCCGACGGCCAGGTCGCCGGCCTGGGGCCGTACCCGCGCTACTACGCCCAGATGGGGCCGATCAACACCCTCGGACCGCCGCCGCTGCCGGCGCGCGAGGTCCCGGAGCTCGCGCCTGATCAGGTCGTGGCGCTGGGCGCGGACACCTGGGTCGTCGACGGCCGCTCGCGCCAGGCGTTCGCCGCGGCGCACGTGCCTGGCGCCCTTGGTGTCGAGCTGGCCGACGACTTCGGCACCTGGGTCGGCTGGCTGCTGCCGTTCAGTGCGCCGCTCGCGCTGGTGCTGGACCGCGACCAGGACGTCGACGAGGCCGTCGTCCAGCTCGGCCGGATCGGCTTCGAGCGCGTGGCGGGTGTGCTGCGCGGAATGGACATCTGGACCAGCCAGGGCCGGCAGACCGCGTCGTTCGAGACCGTTGGACTGGCGGCGTTTGTCGATGCCGTGCGGGCTGGCGACGCTCAGCAGGTCCTCGACGTTCGAACGCCGGCGGAGTGGCAGACCGGTCACCTGGACGGCGCTCTCCACCGGTTCGTGGCTGACCTCGTCACGACGCCGCCGCTCGAGCTGAGGTCGGACGAGACGGTCTGGCTGGCGTGTGCCTCGGGCTTCCGCGCCGCCATCGCCGCCAGCCTGCTGCAGCGCGCGGGCTACCGCCCGGTGCCGCTCGCGAGCGGAGGCGTGCCTGACGTCCTGGAAGCGCTGGCGGCCTCCACCGCCCGCGCGTAGCGCATCGTGCCGCCACGGATCACCGCCCCGATAGTGGAAGGACAGCACTCGTGTCGATGACTACCGATCCTGTGAACGTCGATGCCAGGACGGTCCGCGCCTGGCTCGCCGAGGAGCGAGAGGTGATGCTGGTCGACGTTCGCACCTCAGGCGAATATGAGTCAGCCCATATCCCCGGCTCCTACAACGTCCCGCTCGACCTGCTTGACGAGCACCGTTCGGAGCTCCGTCACCTGACACACCCGGTCGTCCTGGTCTGCCGCTCGGGCAACCGCGCGAGCCAGGCGGAGCGGAAGCTCTCCGAGATCGGCCTGCTAAACGTGAGGGTGCTGGAGGGCGGCATCCTGGCCTGGGAGGCCGCCGGCGCGCCCGTCCGTCGCGGCGGGCAGCGCTGGGAGATCGAGCGCCAGGTCCGGCTGGTGGCGGGATCGCTGGTCCTCGGGGCGGTGCTGGCCAGCACGGTCTTCAAGCCGGCGAAGTGGCTGGCGGCGGCGGTCGGCGGCGGTCTGACCGTCGCGGCGCTGACGAACACCTGCGCCATGGGGATGCTGCTGGCGAAGCTGCCCTACAACCGCGGGGCGACCCGCGACGTGGGCGTCATCGTGGCCCGGCTGGCCGAGCCGCGGGGCGAGTGACCGGGTCATGAGCCTGCTGGGACTGGTCCTCGCCCCGCCGGTCAGGCCGTCGCTCGTCGCCGCGTAGGCCGTTCGCTGGACGGCCTACGCGGCGCGCAACAGCTCAGACGTGGTGGCCGCCCTGGTCCTGGTGCTGGGCGCTGCCAGCCTCCACGACGCCACGGGCTTCGAACTCGGCCATTCGCTTGATGGAGGCTCGTGCCATCGCTGGCGGGATCGGCCGAGCCCCTCCGAGCGATTGGGCGAACAGGGCCACCATGGCCGCCTCTTCGAGCGCGATCACCAGGCCTGTTGCCTGTGGACGGGTCCGCATCTCGACGATGCGCTTGCCCACCCGGCGCGACAGCTCATCCCAGAGGACGTCGCGGCCGGCACGCCGCGCGGCGGTCTCGCGGGCGATCTTCGAGGAGCCGGCCCGGGAGGCCCTGGCTCACAGCCTCGCTTCGGCGGGCTGGACGGCCCCGGCCGGCCTGCCGCGGGCGTACAGCAGGCCGGCCAGGAGGCCCACGAGGCAGAGCCCCGCGCAGATGCTCAGCGCGATCGGAACGTCGTACTTCTCGCTGAGCGTCCCGACCATGAAGCTGCCGAGCGGCTTCGAGCCGGCAACCATCATCGTGTAGATGCTCATGACGCGTCCGCGCAGTTCAGGCGGCGGTACCAGCTGCATGCGGGTGTTGGTCGTGGCCTGGAACAGAATGCTCGAGCCCCCGAGCGCGAAGAGCAGCAGGCCCGTCACGACGTACCAGGTCGAGAGCGCCGTTAGGAGCAGCAGCAGGGAGAACGCCGCGCCGCCAACGAAGATCATCCGGTTGGTGGCGCGATTGTAAGAGGCCAGGTACAGCGCCGCGACCACCGAGCCAGCCCCGAGGCAGGAGAACAGCAGGCCGTAGTCCTTGGCGTCGCCGCCCAGGACGAAGCGGGCAAGCAGCGGGACGACGGTGAGGAAGTTGAAGCCAAACATGCCAAGGAAGGCCAGCGGAATGAGAATGACGCAGATCTCGCGGGTCTTCGTGGCGTAGCTGACGCCCTCCCCGAGCTGCCGAACGATCCGGCCGCGAATGGGGGTTGGCACGTTGTGGAGCTCCGAGGCACGCATCGCCAGCAGGGCGCCGATCACCGCGAGGTAGCTCAGGGCGTTCAGCCAGAAACAGAGCGCTTCGCCAACGCCCCAGGTCAGCAGGCCGCCGGCAGCCGGGCCGAGCACGCGCGCGGCGTTGTTCAGGCTGGAGTTGAGCGCGACGGCGTTGGGCAGGTCGCTCGGGCCCACCATCTCCATGACAAACGCCTGGCGGGTCGGATTGTCAAGGGCGCTGGCGCAGCCGAGCACCGCGGCCAGGACGTAGACGTGCCACAGCTCGATGCGGTCTGTGCTGGTCAGCAGCGCCATGACGATCGCCTGGACAGACATCACTGCCTGGCTGGTGACCAGCAGCTTGCGCTTGGGCAGGCGGTCGGCGATGACTCCGCCGAAGAGAGAGAAGAGCAGCACAGGCAAGAACTGGATGGCGGTCAGCGTGCCGAGGGCGAGCGGCGAGCTGGTCAGCCGCAGGACGAGCCAGGTCTGCGCGACGCGCTGCATCCAGGTGCCGCTGAAGGAGACGAACTGTCCGAAAAAATACAGTCGGTAGTTCCTGACGCGCAGGGCGCTGAACGTCCGACTGATGGGAGAGCTGGTCGCGGCCAGGCCCGAGCCTCGGGGCGGCGGAGCATTCAAACGGGGCCTTCTTTGTGAACGTTGGCAAGGGAAGGGTAGAAGAGGGGCCAATGGGGCGGCCGCACACCTAGCATACCGCCTCCTGGCCGGCGGAGCGAAGCGCGGAGAGCGTCAGGCTACAGCGGCGCCTCGAGCGCCCGCGCTGTCGCGGAGGGCTGCCGCCGCGCGAACGCCAGGCCGGCCAGGACGCCGAGCAGGCACAGCACGGCGGAGCTCGCGATGGCGATCTGGACACCGGCGCGCTCACTCAGCATGCCGACCAGAACGCTGCCCAGGGGCGACATACCGTCGAAGAGCAGGGTGTACAGGCTCATCACCCGGCCGCGCAGCTCGGGCGGGGGCACCATCTGCATTCGAGTATTGGCGGTGGCGCTGAACAGGATGCCCGCAAAGCCGAGCACGATCAGCAGCGCGGCGGAGAGGAGGAACCAGGGCGAGAAGGCGACGAGCAAGAGCAGGAGTGCGAACGCGCCCGCGCCGGCGAACACCAGCGCCTCGCTCGCGGCACGCTGCGAGGCGAGGCGCAGCGCCGCGACGATCGAGCCGAGACCAACGCAGGAGAAGAGCAGCCCGTAGACCTGGGCGTCGCCGTTCAGCACGTAGCGCGCGAGGAGCGGCAAGACCGTCTGGAAGTTGAAGCCGAACATGCCCATCACGCACAGCGGGACGAGGATGACGCAGATGTCGCGGGTCTTCAGGGCATAGGCCAGACCTTCGCGAAGCTGGCCGATCAGCCGGCCGCGGATCGGCCGTGGGACGCTGTGGAGCTCAGACGAGCGCATGGCCAGCAGCGCGCCGATCACGGCGACGTAGCTCACCGCGTTCACCCAGAAGCAGCCGGCTTCGCCCGCCGCCACAGTGATCGCGCCGCCGACCGCCGGGCCCAGGATACGCGTCGCGTTGAAGAGGCTGGAGTTCAGCGCGACCGCGTTGACCAGCTCGCCCGGGCCAACCATCTCCATCACAAACGACTGGCGCGCCGGATTGTCGATGGCGTTCGCCAGCCCGAGCACGACCGCGAGCACGTACAGATGCCAGAGCTGGACCTGGTTTGTGGTTGTGAGCACGGCCAGGCAGAGCGCCTGCACCGCCATGACCGCCTGGCTGACAACCATCAGCTTTCTCTTTGGCAGCCGGTCCGCGAAGACGCCGCCGAAGAGCGAGAGCGCCAGGAGCGGCGCGAACTGGAGCGCGGTCACCGCGCCGAGCGCGAACGGCGAGTCGGTCAGACGGAGCACCAGCCAGGCCTGACCCACGCGCTGCATCCAGGTGCCGGACAGAGAGACCAGTTGTCCAAACCAGAACAGGCGGTAGTTGCGCACCCGCATGGCGCTGAACGTTCGGCCGATGCCTTGGTCGCCTCGCTTCACGATCGTCTCACCTCACGCGGCCTGCCTCTCCGCCGTCCTACCGCGATACCCTGCTCAGGATATCCAGCCACGCCCCGGGCGGGAAACCCGGGAGGGGGTGGCCGCCGGTGGTACACTAGGGCGGCCGGACGTGGCGCGTGAGGGGTTCAACTGGCTCGACTGATCCACGGAGCGCTGACCCTGCTGCTCGGGGTCGCCCTGCTGCTGCCCACCACCGCCCGGGCCGCGTCTGCCATCCGCGCCGGCGACCCCTCGCCAGACAACGGCGCGCGCACCCTCTACCTGTTGCCAATCCTCGATTCGCAGCCGACGCCGGAGCGCGTGCGCGACGTTCAGCAGCGTCTGGGGCGCGGCGGTCCGTACCTGCGCGTTGGCTTCAGCGGCGTGTTCCGCTACATGGCAGAGGTGGATCCCGCGGACGACGACCGGATCGTCCCGCGCCGGCTGGAGGAGATCGTCGCCGCCGCGCGGGCGGCCAACGCGCCGTTCCTCGTCCACCTCAACGGCGGCCGCTGGGCTGGCGGGGGACCGCTCGTCGAGCGCCTGATGGCCAACCCTGACCTGATGGCCTGGGACCATCTCGGCCAGCCGTGGTCGTATCGCAAGGACGGGGAGTACCACTTCTCCCTCGGGGCCCATAACGACACCTGGCGCGCCTATAAGCAGCGCAACCTGCAGGCCGCGGCGCAGTGGCTGGCGGACTTCGCCCGCGGACCGGACGGCCAGCTCCTCGTGGGCGTCTCGACCGACTCTGAAGTGCTCATCAACACCCATGAGTGGTCGGACTACAACCCGCTGGTGCTCGAGGAGTACGTCCAGTGGCTCTCGAGCGATGCGCTGTACGGTCCGAACGGCCGCTGGGCGGGTCAGGGGCTGGGGCTCGGCCTCAAAGGGCTGAACGAGCGGTACGGCACGTCCTTCCCGCGCTGGAAGGACGTCCAGCCGCCGCGCGAGAAGAGCGACACCCCGTACTGGACGGACTGGCAACGCTTCCGCCGCCTGCTGGTGGACCACAACGTGCAGGAGCAGGTGGACTGGATCCGCGAGGCCGGCATCCCCGGCGACCGCGTCTTCAGCCACCAGAGCCCGGAGCTGAACGTGGAGGTCTTTGCCGACGCTCTGGACGCCGCGCAGGTGGACAGCGGCTCGACCGGCATCACGACCTACGGCGAGCAGACCGGTAACCGGGACCTCTTCGAGCGGGTGCGCGCCTACGGTGCCCGCTGGGGGATTTTCGAGTACAACCCCCTCACGAACGACAGCACCGCCGCTCTGGCAGCCCTGGACCTGGCCCGAGGCGAGGGGGCGAGCGTCATCTGCCCGTACCACTGGGACGATCTCGGGGGGCCGAACGAAGTGGGCTACACCATCCGCGGCACGCCCTTCGAAACCGCCCTCCGCCGTTTCGTCCGAGCCTACTGGTCAGAGCCAGCGCCGACGGTGCGATAGAGCCGCCCCGCACGGCTCGAGCCGGGCGGGCGGAGAGGGGCCGTCCACGGACGGCCCCTCACGTCCGGTACTCCACCCGGGCGGCTCAGTGATGGGTCGTTGGGAGCAGCTTACCTTCGGCGTCGCGGCAACTGGCGCCGAAGGCGATCATACGGAGCGTCTCCGTGCCGGTGTTCCGGATGCCGTGGGAGCCGCCGGGCTGGACGATGCCCATGTCGCCGGGGCCCACCTCGCGCTCCTCGCCGGTGATGGTGATGATCCCGCGGCCCTCGAGGATGAAGTAGACCTCCTCCTCGGCCGGGTGGTCGTGCACGGCGATGGAGGCGCCGGGCGGGATGACGTCGATGGCGATCACAAACATGTCCGACACGAGGTCCTGCTGGTCGAAGACCCTCGCGTTCTCGATGGTCCCATCGCCGCCGTGGCCCGACTGGCCGATCCGCCGCGGGGTGGTGAAGGCGTTTCGAATCAGCATCCAGCTCCTCCCTGTTCCGTCTTCCTCACGCTGTGAGGGCTTCGTTCCGCGGGCCGGTCCGGACGGGGCGCACACCCCAGGGCGGAGAGGCTTCCGGGCCGCTGGGAGAGGAGCCCTTTCAGAGCGTGGGAGCCCCGCCGCGGCCGACTGTGTCCGCGGCGGGCTCGGTGGCGCGTGACAGGGCGTCTTCTCGTAGCGCGGAGGCCACCGGGTGGGTGGCGGCCGCTAGCGCGGCTTGTAGACGAAGCTCTTCGCCATGGCGCGGACCGCGGCTTCGTCAAAGTTGTTGGCCTGGGGGATCAGGTCGTTGGTGTAGAAGTCCGCCGGGTTCACCTTTGCCGGGTCCAGCCCCAGGATGTTCTTCACGTACGCGGTCCAGCCTGCCGGGTTGAACTCGCCCCAGCGCTTCATGTCCGCCAGCGTGGGATCCAGGGCTGGCAGGCGAGACTTCGTCACGTCGATCTGCTGCTTGAAGCCCTCCTCATCACTGATGCCCTTGGGCTTGCTCTCCGGGTACAGCTCCCAGTGGATCCGCAAGAGGGCCTCTGGGTTCTGCATGGCGAAGACGGTGCCCTTGGCCAGACCGCGCAGGACGGCGCCGACGACCTCAGGGCGGCTGGTGACGTCCTCGGAGCGGACGGCGTAGATCGGCCCGGCTTTGACCTCCTTGATGAAGTCCGGCTGGGGCAGGACGCGGACGGGCTTCCCGAGCGACTTGTAGACGGTCCACTCGATGTCGTAGGCGACCATCGCGTCAACCTGGCCGTTGTACAGGGCGGTGATGGCCGGGGCGCCCTGGCCGATGGCGATGTACTCCTGCTTCTCAGGGTCCAGGCCGAGCCGCGTCATGACCAGCTTGGCGTAGTTGAAGGTGTCGTGGCCGAGGCCCTGGACGCCGATCTTCTTGCCAGCCAGCTCCTTGACCTCCTTGATCGGGCTGTCCGGCTTGACGCCGAACTCGTTGGTGATCTTGAAGGTGTAGTCGTAGACGAACTTGATCGGCAGCTTGTTGCCGTCAGCCGCGCGGAGCAGCACCTGGTCCTGCACCAGCGCGCACATGTCCACCTGCTTGGCCAGCAGCGACTGGACGCACTCCGGCGCACCGTTCGCACCGACGAACTCCATGTCCAGGTTCTCATCCTGGTAGAAGTGGACGTCCGGGTGCGAGCCAACCCAGATGAAGGCCAGGCCCGCGACGAACGCCTTGCTGGCCAGCGAGTAGATGAAGCGCGTCTTCTGGGCCGGTTTGGCCGGCGGCTGGCCGCTGAGCGAGGCGAGCGGGGCGGCTGGACCGATCGTCTGGCCGGCCGCGGCAGCCGGCGCGGCGGGGGCGGCCGCGGCCGGGGAGGCGGCCGGGGCGGCGGCGGCCGGTGAAGCAGCCGGCGCGGCCGCGGCGGGAGAAGCCGCGGGCGCGGCCGGAGCCGCGGGCTTCGCGGCTTCCGCGGGCTTGGACGCCGCGGCCGGTTTGGGCGGCTCAGTCGGCTTGGGCGCTGCCGCGGGCGCACTGCACGCGGCCAGGAACAACCCGAGCGCTACCAGCGCTGAGAAGACCCGGTGGCTTTTCATGGATGCGTCTCCTTCTGGGTCCCGAATGGCTTGGTCCCGAATGGCTGGGTCCCGATCGCGTCGCCGGACCACGCTGGCGGACCGTTGATGACGAGGCGCTCCGCCGGCCCACCCCGCGAGTGGTCCTCGCGCATCACCTCGGCAGGGATGTACAGGATATCTCCCGGGCCGAACTCCTGCGCGGCTCTGTCTTCCGCCGCGTCCTCAGCGTGGGCTTCGCGCGCGAGGAGGACCTCGTCCTGGTCCGGATGGTTGTGCGTCCGGCGGTTGCCCGCCCTACTGTCATCGCCCCCCCTTGCGTCGATTGGAGCTGTCGGTCGGGCTCGCCTGAGCGATCGGCCTCGCGTCCGCGGACCACCGCCAGCAGCTCGGCGGTGGCCTCGAGCTTCGTGAAGCCCGTGCCCGGCCGCGCCAGGAGGCCGTCGTGCAGCTCCGGCATGGGGCGGCCGCTGGTAGAGAGCGGATCGTTCAGCATCGGCCGGACATCCAGGATCGCGAGGAGCCGTGAGAGGAAGCCAGCCGCATGCACATCTCACGGCGAGCCCCACCACCGGGCCCCACCCTGAGGACCGATGGTAGTGACGCCGAGCGTGGCTGTCAAACATTACGCGACCGCTCGGAGCGGCTCAGCCCCGACTCTCGCCGCTGGCGCTGGGCGTTGCCATGTGGCGCGGGAGCGCCCAGCGGCGGGGAGCTCAGGACTATCGGCGTGCGCCGATCCTGGACCCGCGTGTAAGCGCGGCTCTCGAAGAGCCGCGCCGGGCAGCTCGGGACTATCGGCGTGCGCAGGTCACCTGGACCATGCTGAGGTCCGTTGTGTTGTCCAGGTTCATCCGGCCGTCCACCACGATGTTCTTGGTGTTGAGGCGGAGGAAGGCCCGGGCAACGTGCGGAGCGGTGGTGGTGTAGCGGTGGATCTCCTGCGGGGCCACGGTGACGTCAATGCTGGCGCCGACGTTGTCACCGTTATCGTTCAGCCAGAACAGCAGTCCGTCAGCGTCGTCACTCGCGTAGTTGAAGATGGCGATCTGCGCCTCGGGGTGCGGCCCCTCATCGGTGTTGTAGCCGACGCAGTCGTAGCGCTGCGCCGCGGCCGAGGCGGAGACACCCGAGCCAGGCGGCGGCGTGGGATCGCCCCGCCTTCCGGGCGAGATGGTCGTGTCGGCCCGGGCTAGCAGCGCGGTGGTTGGCGTGACGTGCGCCACGGCAAAACCCGCGAGAAGGGCAGCGGCGGCGACGAGCGGCGTTGCGCGGTGCATAGAGGTCCCCCTTTCATTCAGAAGCGCCACGTGGCTCGCGCCTCCCATCACGCGGCACACCGGACCCGTGTTCGGCGCGTTATACCACGCGCCACCTGGCTCTTTCGCTCCAGTATGACGAGCGGCTGACGCGTTGGCCTCGCGGCTCGGACGACTCATCGGGCAGTTGGCCTGCTGCCATGAGCGGAGCAGCTCGACTGGCACGGGAGAGACTCTGTGAGCGGTGTCGATCCGGCAGATGGCCGTTCGTCGTCTGGATAGGGGAAGCTGAACGAGCGGTGGCGGGGGGCGTGGCGCAGCCCGACAGAACGTGGGAGGAAGGCTGATGCGGTTCATGGTGATGGTCCGGGCAACGGCGGAGTCCGAGGCGGGCGGGCTGCCGGACGAGAAGATCCTGACCGAGATGGGCAACTACAACGAGGAGCTGGTCAAGGCGGGCGTGATGCTGGCTGGGGAGGGGCTGCACCCCAGCTCGAAGGGCGCGCGCGTGCGCTTCTCGGGCAGAGAGCGGACGGTGATCGACGGGCCGTTCGCGGAGACGAAGGAGCTGATCGCCGGCTTCTGGCTCATCCAGGCGCGCTCGCTGGAGGAGGCGATCGAGTGGGTCAAGCGCTGCCCGAACCCGTTCCACGAGGAGTCAGAGATCGAGGTCCGGCCGGTGTTCGAGGCGGAGGACTTCGGAGCGGCGTTCACGCCGGCGCTGCGCGAGCAGGAGGAGCGTCTACGCGCCCAGGCTGCCGAGAACGCCAGATAGTGAGCCAGCTTACCGGCGCGTCAGGCCCCGTGCCTGAGGGCATCAGGTTGAGGGGCCACGACTTTTCAGTCGTGGAAACCCTGCAAGGGCGACACCGTGCGGGCGCAGTCGATGCTCGCTTCAATGGGGCCACGACTTTTCAGTCG
>JADZDV010000387.1 GCA_020850915.1 Chloroflexota bacterium
CCTCGTCAGGCCAGCACGAGGCGACGGTACTGTTTCTTTCCTCTGCGCAGCAGGATCCCACCGTCCTGAAGGTCCGCCGGGACCAGCGACCGCCGAGGGCTCTCCACCAGGTCGCCGTTCACGTAGACCGCGCCGTCCTGCACGAGCTGCCGTCCCCGCGACTTCGACTGCGCCAGGCCGCACAGCTCCAGCGCCTCCAGAATGGGGAGGCCGCGCTCGAGCTGCTCCGCCGACACCGCGAACGTCGGCACGCTCGCGAGGTCGGACTGCACCCCGCCGCCGAACAGCGCCCGCGACGCCTCGCGCGCCTCGGCCGCCCGTGGCTCGCCATGGACAACGGACGTGACCTCAAACGCCAGCCGCTCCTTCGCCGCCCGCAGGTCAGCCCCCTCAAGCCGCGCGTACGACCGGATCTCCTCCTCGGGCAGGAAGGTGAAGATCCTCATGAAACGTCCGACGTCTGCGTCCTCCACGTTGATCCAGTACTGGTAAAAGTCGTACGGAGGGGTCCGCGTCGCGTCGAGCCAGACAGCCCCAGCTTCCGTCTTCCCCATCTTCGCGCCAGATGCCGTGGTCAGCAGCGGCGACACCAGGGCGAACGCTTGTCCGCCGTCCGCCCGACGAATCAGGTCCACTCCCGCCAGAATGTTGAACCACTGATCGCTGCCGCCAATCTGAAGGCGGCAGCCATGGGTCCGCGAGAGGTGTAGAAAGTCGTACGCCTGGAGCAGCACATAGTTCAGCTCCAGGAAGCTCAGGCCCTCTCCGGCAAAGTGGTCCCGGTAGGTCTCGTGCTGGAGCAGTTGATTCACGCTGAAGTGCCGGCCGATCTCTCGCAGGAACGGGATGTACGACAGGTCCAGCAGCCAGTCGGCGTTGTCCAGCATCACGGCGCCTCCATCGCTGAACTCGAGAAACCGCCCGAGCTGCGCGCGAATGCCCGTCTTGTTGTGCGCGAGCTCCTCGACGGTCAGGATCGGACGCTGCTGGGTCTTCCCGGTCGGATCGCCAACCATGCCGGTCCCACCGCCCACCAGCGCAATCGGACGATGGCTCGCCCGCTGAAGCTGGGCCAGCATCATGATCGAGACCAGGTGGCCGACGGTCAGCGAGTCGCTGGTCGGGTCGTAGCCGCAGTAGACGGTCGTTGGCTCCGCGAGCTGTCGGCGCAGGCCGGCCTCGTCCGAGACGAGCTGCACAAAACCTCGCTCGCGAAGGAGGTCCAGCGCGTCAGGCATGCCCGCTGCTCCCCCTATCCTGGTGCTGCCCACCGCCCAGCTCCGCGTAGCGCTCGCGCGCCGCGTCAGCGTCGCGCCGGATCTGTGCCACCAGCTCGTCGATCGAGTCGAAGCGACGCACGTCGCGCAGCCGGTCCAGGAACCGCACCGGTAGCCTCCGTCCATACAGATCGCCGCCGAAGTCCAGCAGATGCGCCTCCAGCAGGCGCCGGGTGTCAGAGAACGTCGGTCGCCCACCGAGGTTGACCACCGCTGGCCACCATCGCCCGTCTACCCTCGCTTCGGCCAGGTAGACGCCGTCCGCCGGCAGGGCGCGGGTGACCGGAATGGAGAGGTTGGCGGTCGGGAAACCGAGCTGGGCGCCGCGCGCGTCGCCGTGCTCCACCACCGCGGCAACGGTGTAAGGGTAGCCAAGCAGCTCGTTTGCGCGGTCCACGTCGCCTTGCGCGAGCAGCGAGCGGATGTAGGTGCTGCTCACCACTTCGTGCTCGGCCCGCACCGGCAGCACGACGTGAAGGGCGAAGCCCTGGCCGCTGCCCAGCTCGGAGAGCGCGGCGATCGTCCCGCTGCGCCCGCGTCCCAGCGCAAAGTCTGGCCCGACCCACAGCTCCGCCAGGTCGTAGTCGGCCTCGAGCAGGCCGATGAACTCGTCCGGGCGCAGCATGGAGAATGCCCGAGTGAACTCAAGCACCTGGACGTAATCAACTCCGAGCTCTCGCAACCGCTCCTCTTTGCCCTCTCGGTCGGTCAACATCGTGAGCTGACGTTCCGGGTAGAGCACGACGTCAGGGTGCGGATCGAACGTGACCGCCAGGCTCGAGCAGCCGAGCACACGAGCGCGATCGACGACCTGCCCCACCAGGACGGCGTGGCCCCGGTGTACTCCGTCAAACGCCCCGATGGTGGCGACGACTCTGGGACGCGTCGTTGGATGCGACAACATTCAGTCCAGAAACGAAAGTTTGGGGCGCCATGCCCCTGATGCGGCGTCGGCCACCGCGAGCCCCACGAACATGCCCTGGCGGTCGTACGCCCGCGCCTGCCCGTCGGTAGCGGTGTCCCCCCAGGGGCGGCCGTGGCGAAAGTGCTCGAGCGCCGCCTCGTCCAAGACTAGCGCCGGAAGGTCCAGCAGTACCACGTCAGGCGGCAGCACGTGAGCTAGCCGCTGGTCTCCTGGGAGCTGCGCCAGATCATCGAGCGCCACTGTATCAGGCAGCTCGAAGCGCCCAACTCGAAGCCGGCAGAGTCCCGCCAGGCTGCCCGCCGTGCCCAGCCGTTCTCCCAGGTCCCGTGCCAGCGAGCGAACGTAGGTTCCCTTGGAGCACTCCACCTCGAACACCAGCCGCGGAGATTGCCACGCGATCAGATCGACACAGTAGATCTCGATCGTCCGCGGCTCGAGATCCAAGAGCGTTCCCCGCCGCGCCAGCGCGTACGAGCGCCGACCGCCCACCTTCGCCGCGGAGAAGGCCGGCGGCCGCTGCTGGCTCCGTCCGAGGAACCCCGCCAGTGCGCCGCGTACGTCGGCTTCGGAGAGCCACGGCACTGGCGCCTCTGTGATGACCTCGCCCTCGAGATCGTCGCTGGCGGTCCGGATGCCGAGCTGCACGTCCGCTCGGTAACGCTTGCGATCGGACGACAGCCGATCGATCAGTCGCGTGGCCCGCCCCAGCGCCACCGGCAGGACGCCGCTGGCCAGTGGGTCCAGTGTACCGGCGTGGCCGACCCGCCGCGTGCCGAACAGCCGCCGGACCGCCGAGACCTGGTCGTGCGATGTCGGGCCTGGCGGCTTGCGGACGTTGAGGAACCCGTCGAGTCCCCGGTCACCCTGCGCCCGCGACATGCCGTGCGCTCACTTGTTCCCGCTCCCGATCTGATGCAACAACGCCATGATCTTCGCGCCCCGAGCGATCGACGTGTCGAGCACGAACTCCAGCTCGGGAACGTAGCGAAGCTCAATCCGCTTGGCCAGCTCTCGGCGAAGGAAGCGAGATGCCCGGCGAAGCTGCTGGAAGACCTTTGCCGCCTGGTCTTCGTCGCCGAAGACGCTGACGTAGACCTTCGCCTTCTTCAGATCCGGACTCGTATCCACCTCGACGATGCTGATCATCGTCTGGAGCAGCGGGTCGTCCGTCTCACGACGCAGCAGCTCCGCGATCTCGTCGCGCAGCAGCTCGTTGACGCGAAGTATCCGCCGGCTGGGCACGCTGGCGCATCAGCCGCTCCTACTCGGAGCGGCTGATCTCCTCCTGGCCGTATGACTCGATCACGTCGCCCTCCACGAAGGTGTGGAACTCGTCGAGACCGATGCCGCACTCGTAGCCGGCCGTCACTTCCCGGACGTCGTCCTTGAAGCGTCGCAGCGTGGAGAGCTTGCCCTCGTACACCAGGTTCTTGTTCCGGGACAGCCGCACGCGGTCGCTCTTGTATACCGTGCCGTCCAGCACCAGGCAGCCCGCCACGGCATAGTTGCGCCCGATCTTGAAGATCTGGCGGACCTCCGCGTGTCCGTGCACCACCTCACGCATCTTCGGCCCGGCAAGACCCTGGAGCGCCTGCTCGACGTCCTCGACCAGGCGATAGATGACGTCATAGAACCGCACGTCGATGCCCTGGGCGTCGGCAGCCCGCCGCGCGCCCGGCTCGATCCGCACGTTGAACCCGATGATGATCGCCTTGGAGGCGACGGCCAGCAGCACATCGGATTCGGTGATGTTGCCTGTGTTGGCGCGCACCACCTTGATCCGGACGCCCTCCTCGCTCAGTCGCTCCAGCGAGCTGACGATCGGCTCCACCGAGCCGGACACGTCCGCCTTCACCAGCAGGTTCAGCTCCTTGACCTCGCCCGCCTTGATCTTGCTGTACAGGTCCTCAAGCGACAGCTCGGCGCGGGCCGCGTCGCGCTTCGCCAGACGCGCGTGCTGCGTAGCAAGCTGCTGCGCCGTGCGCTCGTCAGCCACCACGACCAGCCGGTCACCCGCCGTCGGGACGCTGCTCAATCCCAATATCTCGACCGGCATGGCCGGCTCCGCGGACTTGAGCTTCTTGCCACGGTCGTTGAACAGACTCCGAACCCGGCCATACGACCCGCCGACGACGATCGGATCTCCGACGTTCAGCGTCCCCTCCTGGACGAGCACCGTCGCGACAGAGCCTCGCTTGGGGTCCATCTTCGCCTCGACGACGGCGCCCAGCGCCGCGCGGTTCGGATTCGCCTTCGGCTCGACCTCCGCGTCTGCCACAAACAGTACCGTGTCCAACAAATCGTCAATCCCCTCGCCCGTCTTCGCCGACACCGGGACGCACTCCACCTCGCCGCCGTATTCGCGAATGACGAGGTTGGCTTCCGAGGCAAGCTGCTGCTTCACCCGGTCCGGGTTCGCGTTCGGCCGGTCGATCTTGTTCAGCGCCACGACGATCGGCACGGTCGCCGCACGGGCGTGGTCGATCGCCTCGCGCGTCTGGGGCATCACGCCGTCGTCCGCCGCCACCACGAGGATCGCGATGTCGGTCACCTGCGCGCCCCGCGCGCGCATCGCGGTGAACGCCTCGTGGCCGGGAGTGTCCAGGAAGGTGATCCGACGAGTCGCTCCCTCGTGCTCGACCTCCACCTGGTAGGCGCCGATATGCTGGGTGATGCCACCCGCCTCGCCAGAGACCACGTGCGTCTTCCGGACCGCGTCCAGCAGGCTCGTCTTGCCGTGGTCCACGTGGCCCATCACCGTCACGACGGGCGGCCGAACGACTCGGTCAGCGGCATCCGCTTCCGCGTCGATCGCCGCTCCAGCGGCCGCCCCGTCCGCGGCCAGTTGCTGCTCCTTGACCTCGAAGCCGAGATCGCCGGCGAGAATCGCCGCCGTGTCGTAGTCAAGCTCCTGATTGATGGTGGCGAACACACCGTTGTCTATCAGCTTCCTGATCACCTCGGACGTCTGCAACCCCAGCCGGACCGCGAGCTCTGACACGGTCAGGAACGGCGGCAGCTCCACCTCGCGCCCAGCCCCGGCCAGGACCGCGGTCGCGTTCCCGCCATCCGATGGCGCCGATGTCATCGGACGTCGCTGACCGCGGTTGCCTCCCGATCTCTGTGGGGGCCGCCCACCCCCTCGCCTAAACGGTCTTGGACTCATCTCGTTCTCCCTCTGCCCCCGGCAGGCCCCGCGCGAACGCTTCCAATCCGGCCCGGTCCTCAGCCGACAGGCTGGTCTTCAGCGCCCGCTCGAGCGCACCCCGGCGCAACGCCGTCTTCCAGCAATCGAACGCGTTGCACAGGTACGAGCCGCGTCCCGCTCGCTTGCCGGTCGGATCCACCTCCACCCGGAGCTCCCCTGACCGGACCACACGCACGAGCTCACGTTTCGGTCGAAGCGCCCGGCAAGCGACACACGTGCGCTCCGGAATATGCCGCCCAGCCACGCGCGCCTTGCTGCTACTAACTGTCGGCGCCGGCGGATGTCTCCGCCGCCACCGGGTCCGATCGCCCGTCTCGCACAGCCGACCCGCCAGCCGGAGCCTCGCGGTCCGAGGCCTCGGCCGCGCCATCGCCGCTCTCCGCCGCGGCCGGCCTTCCTTCCTCGGTCGGCTCGGCTCCAGCCGCGGCCTCTGCCGCCGCCCGGGCCTCCGCGGCGACCAGCACGTCGCTCTTGATGTCGATCCGCCAGCCCGTTAGCTTCGCCGCCAGGCGAGCATTTTGACCCTCCCGGCCGATCGCCAGCGATAACTGGTTCTCCGGCACGATGACCGTTGCCGTTTTCTCCGCCTCATTCGTCCGTACTTCCAGCACCCGCGCGGGGCTCAGCGCGTTACCCACGAATCGGGCCGGGCTTTCGTTCCACTCGACCACGTCGATCTTCTCGCCGCCGAGCTCGTTCACGATGTTCTGGATCCGCACGCCGCGCATCCCCACGCACGACCCAACCGGATCGATACCGGGCTGGCGGGCCGCCACCGCGACTTTCGAGCGCGCTCCAGCCTCGCGTGCGATCGCCATGATCTCCACCGTGCCGTTGTAGATCTCTGGCACTTCCTGCTCGAACAGTCGCCGCAGCATGAACCGGTGCGCGCGCGAGACGATGATCTGCGGACCACGGTGCGAATCGTGGACTTCCGACACGTACACTCGGATCCGCTGGCCCGGGTAGTACCGCTCGGAAGGCACCTGCTCGCCCTTCGGCATCAGCGCTTCGGCACGGTTCAACTCGATCACCACGTTCCCCGCCTCGAGCCGCTGGACGATGCCGTGGACGATCTCGTCCTTCCGCTCGGCAAAGTCGTCGAAGACCTTCTTCCGCTCAGCCTCGCGCAGCTTTTGCAGCACCACCTGC
>JADZDV010000388.1 GCA_020850915.1 Chloroflexota bacterium
ACGAGCGACACACGTTCATGTCGTCCTTCGGCAACGATCCGTGGGTAGCCTCTAACCGAATTATCGTACAGTCGCCACTGATGCACCAGCGGTCGGTACAGCGAGACGAAGTTGCGAATCCCGCCGGCGTAACGACGGCGGATGGTGTCTTCCGGAACGCTATGTCCACCGGAGGCAGCCCGCTCAGCAACGCGCGAGACACAGAGATCGGGGCTGGGAAGCCAGAGATAGACCAGCAGGAACGTATAGCCGTCCTGGACGAGATCCGCGATCCAGGGGGCGAAGGAGCGGCTGGCCAGGGTCGTCTCAAAGGCGAAGTCCTGGCGTGCGGCGGCCAGCTCCTTCAGGCGCTGGAGCATGACGCGGCCGGCTTCCGCGGCGACGGACTCCGGGTCGCACGCCGAGAGGCCGCGGGCGATGGTGTCGGCGTTCACGAACTGGTCGAGGCCGGGCAGTCCGTGCAGCAGGGCCGGCGCGGCGGTGGACTTGCCCGCGCCGTTCGGTCCGGCGATGACCACGACGGTCGGCATCTCGGGGCCATTGTGGCACACGGGACCGGCGCGCGGGCGGGGGCTGGTAGAATCGAGCACGCTCGCCGTGGAGGGCTGCGCTGAAGATCTCCGACCTGCGCGTTCATCTGCTCTCGGCGCCGCTCCAGCGGCCGTTCTGGATGTCGCTCGAGCCGTACACCGCGGCCTCGGAGTTGATCGTCGAGGTCTTCACCGACGAGGGGCTGGTTGGGATCGGCGAGGTACACGGCAAGCCGATGGCGCAGATTGCCGCCCTGCTCCAGGGGCCGCTGCTCGACCTCGTGCGTGGCCGTGATCCGCTGGAGACCGAGGCGATCTGGCAGGAGGTCTTCGCCCTGGGCCACACCCGCCGGGTGGCGAGCCTGACGCCTGCTGGCGGGCAGGGACACTTCGGCGGCGGCAGCTACGCGCAGCTCATGTCGGCGCTGGCCGGGCTGGACCTGGCGCTCTGGGACCTCAAAGGCAGGGCACTCGACCAGCCGGTCTACCGGCTGCTCGGCGGCAACCGCACCCACCTGCCAGCCTACGCCACGGGTGGCTACTACCAGGATGGCAAGGGCGTCGACGACCTGGTGCGCGAGGTGGTCTCGTACGTCGAGGGCTGGGGCTACAGGGCGGTCAAGCTGAAGGTTGGCGGCGTGCCGATCGCGGAGGACGTCGAGCGGCTGCGGGCGGTGCGCCAGGCGTTTCCCGCGCTCGAGATCATGGTGGACGCCAACTCCGCGTATGACGTGCCAACGGCCATCGCCGCCGCGCGGGCGTTCGAGCCGATCGGCATCCGCTGGCTCGAGGAGCCGGTCCACTGGTACGACGCCGTCTTCGGGCTGGGCCGGGTCTCGGCGGCTACCTCAATCCCCACAGCCAGCGGCGAGAGCGAGCTGCACCGCTGGGGCTGCCGCGACCTGATCGATAACGCAGGCATCCAGATCGTCCAGTTCGACTGCACGCGGGCGGGCGGGCTGACCGAAGGGCTCAAGGTGGCGGCCTACGCGGCGAGCAAGGGCGTCTGGTTCGCACCGCACCACGACCCCCAGATCCACGGCCACCTGGTGTCGGCGATCCCGAACGGACTGATCCTCGAGACGTTCCCGGACCGCGAGCGCGACCCGCTCTGGCAGGAGCTGTTCGAGGAGAAGCCGGTCGTGGCTGACGGCTTCATGGCGCTCTCCGACCGTCCCGGCTGGGGCGTGACCCTCAACCGCCGAACGCTGGAGCGTTACCGCGCGTAGCGGTCGGCTCGAGCAGAGATCCCGCGGTCGTGGATGGACCGTCCGCCACCACCCCGGGACACGGAGCCCCGATGCGGGCGAACACGGTGAAGCGCCTCCCGCGGGAGGGCAGGCCGGCCATCGGCATCTGGCTGAGCCTGGGAAGCCGGCTAGCGGCCCCTGACTTTGGCGGGCTTTGGGGTGGAGGTGGGGCCGGGGCTCGGGGTGGGCGGAACGGTGGGCTGGCCGCCCCCGGGGGCGCGGGGGAGGACGGTGTAGGTGAGCTGAAAGGTGTAGTCGCCGGGCGCGGTATCCTGGGGCGGGGAGAAGCTCATGGCGTGCTTGAGCGCGATGGCGCGCGCCGAGTCGCCAGGCTGGCCGGAGGCGATCAGGTTCATTCCCGGCTTGAGCGGGGTCATGTGTCCACCGTCACCCCAGGCAAGCGCCGAGATCGGCAGGGGCTTGCCGGACGGGCCGGTGAGGAACTCGGGCGCTTCGATGAGGACGTCGTAGGCGGTCCTGGAGGTCAGCTCGCCGACGATCGCCTCTTTGAGCAGGCTGGTCTGACCGGGCATGACCGTGCCGAACTCGATCTTTGGCGTTCGGATCGCGAGCTTGAGACCGGTCGCGGAGCCCGCTGGGGCCGCGGGCGTCGACGCATCATCGCGGGAGGTGTCTGAGCCGCTGACCTGCGCGGGCGGTGTTGCCGACGCTGTGGCTGCGAGGATAGGCGTCGGCGCGGGAGTCAGGGTTGGAGGGGCCGTGGGCAGCGGTCCCGGTGTCGAGCCTTTTGCCGTCGGGGTGGGGTGGGCAGCCTGATTGTCCGGGGGACGCGGGGTGGCGGTCGGCTCGCTCCGCGCCCGGCCGCCAAGCTGGCTGCCCGGGCTCCGTGGGGCATCAAGCCGCTGGGACGTTGGCCGCGCGGTGGCCGCGGCGGGCTGGCGCTGCTGCGCCAGCAGGGGCGCGACAGGGTCGGCGCCGGCCAGCGACGCCGCGAGCCCGATCAGGAGGAGTCCCAGAATCTGCCGGTTGTTCAGCATCTTCCCTTCAGCGCAAGAGGCTCACTCCAGCCAGCTTGGCAGCTTGAACCCGTCGTCACCGCGGTCGTCCGCCGGCTTCTCCGCGGAGGCGCTGGCTGGCGTAGAGGCTGTCGGGGTCGCGGCAGCAGGAGCCGGCGGGGGCGCGCTGGGCGTGCTGGGCGCGCTGGGCGCGCTCTCGCCAGTCGCGGCTGGCGTGGACGCCATCCCACCCTGACCCTTGCGTCGTTCTAACAGGCGCTGCAGGAAGCCGGCGTAGTCCACGCAGAGGCGCTCCAGTTCCGTCTCGGCCTGCTCGGTGCGCTCGGCAGCCTCTCGCTCAACCTGCTCCGCCTGGCTCCGGGCACGCGCCACCACCTCATCCGCCTGGGCATGCGCCCTGCTGAGCAGTTCGTCGGCCTGCGCACGTGCCTGCGCCAGCACTTCGTCAGCCTGGCGCTGCGATGTGCCGCGCAGACGATCGGATTCCTGCTGGGCTGCGCCGACCACCTCGTTGTAGGCGCGCTCGGCGGCCGCCGCGTGCTGACTGCGTATCTCCGCGGCCTCGCGGAGAGCCGCCTCGAGCACGAACGGCGCGGAGTTGCGCTGGGCGCGCTCTTCCAGCTCCCGGAGGCGCGCTGACAGCCGCAAGAAGTGGCTGTACACCTCGGTGGGATCCAGACCACCGGGCACCCGGGTGAAGCTTGCGAGGAACGCCTCCTGGGAGGCCGCCTCCGTCTGGCCGGAGGCTTGCATGCTGGAGCCCTGCTGTTGTCCGTACGTCATAGACCGCGTCTCCTCCATCCTGGCCACTCGCTCTGAACGCTTCCGCCCCAGCTACTGCCGCGGGCTAGTGCTGTCGCGCTCGATACGCCTCGAGCCCTTTGCGGGCGCGCTCGTTGCGCGGGTTCAATGCCAGTACCTGCTCGAGGCAGGCGATCGCTTCCTTCTCGCTCTCAGTGGTGCCAGCCCGCCAGAGCCAGGCGTCCTCCGCTCGGGGGTTCGCCTCGACAGCCTCCTGGAACAGCCCGTAAGCGCGCCGGCGGTCGCCACCGCGGGCTGCCTCCTGCCCCTGCTTGAACAGCTCCTCCCAGCTCGGACCGGGCGGCACAACGGCGCCGTTGGCCGGTCGCGCGGCCGCCGCCAACTGAGCCGGCAGGGGCGGCACGCGGCGAGCGGGCGTCTCGGGCTCGGGGCGCCTCGGCTCGAGCGGCTCGGAGCGGGCTGGGACGGCAGGCGTCGGCGGGACCGACCCAGGCGCTGCACGCGCGGGATCGCTCGCAACGGGCGGCGCAGGGGGCGGGGACGCCTTCGGCTCAACCACGGTCGGCTGCTCGGCGGCACCGAGCCGCGCGGCGATGCCGCCAGCACGCGCCGCGGCGGCCGCTTTCAGGTCCGCGCCGTTACCGGCCGGGGCTGTCGCACCCGGGGCCGCGTCGGCCCCAGGCCTGACGAGCGCTGGCAGGCGGCGCGCTTGCCTGTCCTTGCGGGCAGGCAGGCGGAAGCTGAGCTGATTCGGGAGAAGAAGACGCAAACCCGCGGCGACGAGCGCCGCGATGAGCAGGCCCTTCCAGGGCAGGAACATGAGCCAATCACTACCCACAAGCGTGTCCTGCCCTCCGTAGTCAAACGAGAATTTCGCCCTGTAGACACCAAGCGGAACACCAAGCAGGCCGGATGGCGACCAGTTGGCGCCCACCGTCGCGGAGTCCGCGGGATAGATGATCGGTCCCTGTACGGGAACCCTGGCCACGGTGTTGCCTAGCAGGTCGCTGAGGACGACCTCGCCGCCGGGGGCGATCTGAACGTTGCCGTTGTTGCTGATGCCCGCGCGGAACACGACCGGACCACTGTCGAAGAGCGGGAGTGGGTTTGGCGTCTGGAGCCCAACCCACTGGTCGTTGAGGGACCAGCCGATGCTCAGCGCATCGTGCACCGTCTGGAACTTCGTGAGGATCGCCTCTCGCCGCGCGGCGCCGGGCACTGTGACCACCAGACGGACGCCCAGCGAGGGGGAGATGCGCGCCTGGGATTCCGTAGCGACGGCCGCGTTGAGGAGCACGCCAATCACATGGTCGCCGGGTTCGGCCTCCACGGGTGGCTTGACCTGGAACTGAATCGCCTCAGGAACGCCCGGCTGCATCGGAAAGGACGTCCGGTCGAACGTGAGCCAGCGGGAGGCCGTCGAGGCTACGGGACCGCCGGGCGGCGCGGCCACCGGCCCCGTCTCGGTCATTCTGAAATCGAAGAACTGCACCGCGCCTTGCGCGCTGGGCGCACCGTCAAAGGTGAACGAGATGTCGCCAGAAACGGTTTCGCCAGGTTTCGCGGTTATGGCGACGACATTCTGTGGAGTTGACACGGAAATCGTTTGAGCAGCCGCGAGAGACGGAAGACACGCAACCCAAATGCCCCCGATTACGAGCAGCGTTCGGATAGGAATGACGCATCTACGTTGCGACTGACCGACCATGAAAGCCCCATGAAATACGCGCTACCCATAGAACGAGGTCAGTATACCAGAGGGGACGCCGCCGCTCGGTCAGCGTGGCCGACACGGAACCGCCTCGATCGGGCAGTCGTTCTTCGGTGGACTCCGATCGGAGGTCTTTCGGACAGGTAGCGCGCAGGAACGAAGGGGCGACATCAAAAGCCCTGAGTTCGTCAACTCCCGGAGGGTCGAGGAACTCAGGGCGAGGCCTTTCCGCGACTAGAACAGAGTGAAGTTCAGATCGAACGTGTAGGCGTAGCCGCTGACCATGTGGGCTGAGGAGGCGTTGATATTGCTGAATCGCACATCCACGCCGATCGGGTCGCCGGCGGGGTTGGTCTGGCCGCCGCTCGCGCAGTTCGGCAGGCCCCCAGCGCCGGCGCAGCCGATCACCTGCGGACCCGGACTTGCGCCCGCGACAACGACGCGGTTTGCGACCGACTCGGGCGCTGAGTTGCGCTTCAGGGACAGGTCCGGGTACGTCGCCAGGCTGACGTCGCTGCAGCCGCCACCGGACGGCGTGCAGGCCAGAATATTCGAGGGCGAGTACACTGTGACGTACCAGGTCGCGTGCGAGGAGGTCACCGTCGCGATGAACGCGTTGTAGAAGTTCTCGGTGCTGTTGAAGCCGCTGACGTCAAAGTTCGGCACCGCTGGGTTCGGCGCCACCGCCAGGGTGTGCGCGCCGCCGACCGAGCCTGTCCCACTGACCGTGATGGGCGCCGCTTCGACGTGCGTGGTCACGCTCGAAGCGACCACCACCGCGCCGGCCAGCAACGCCCCGGCCAGGAGCCCTCTCACAGGAGCCTTCATCCCCAATACCTACCCTCCCGAGCTTCGTGCTGGCGGCTCCCTATCGGCTAGTCCGCCGAGAGCTTCAAAGCGCCGCCCTCCCCCATGTGGGTCAGCGGCATACCCCATTTTACGTATTCTTGGAGTCTTGTCAAGCGCATGCTCGCCGGTGCTGTGAAGGAGAAGTGAACTGCCGCTGTCACATGGCGGGCGGTACGGGCGATGGCTTCGATCGCCCAGCCCCGTGTGTCGTGCCCCAGGCGGCGCGAGCGCGGCCCGCCGGGGCAGTCGGCTCTTTTTGTCGCGCGGTTACGTTTGGAATCATGGAAGGGCTGGGACACGTAGCGGACAGATACGACGAATCCGTGCGAAAGGTGTGGCACGAGCGTGAAGCGACCCGACTGGCGGCGGGCTCGGGGCGGGCAGCACGCGCCGCTACAGCGGCTCAGTTGGACCGCCGCGGCCCAACGAGCCGCGCCCGGTATGACGCCTGCCGGCGCGTCCGCTGCTCTGCCTGACGGGCAGCTCTCTCGTCGCCGCTTCCTGCTTGGCGGCGCGCTCCTGACGCTCGGCGCCACGAATCTCTCGCTCGAGACGCCGCTGCGGGTGCTGACCGGCCTGTCTGACTCGGCGTGGACGCCGGTGCTCAGCGCTGAGTCGTTCACCCGCGCCCGGCCGGCGATCCCCTCACAGCCGGGAGACCGGCTGCAGGGTCCGCTCTTCGGCGTGCTGGAGAACAGCGGCGACCACCTGGACGCGGAATGGGCGGCAGGTCTGCGCGTCAAGACGCTCCACGTCTTCTGGGACCGCGCCCAGCCGGCCGGCCCGAGCAGCTTCGCCACGCGGTTCTGGGATGACAAGCGACGCGAGCTCGAAGCACTACGGCGTCGCGGCTTCCAGGTGATTCTGGAACCGGGCACAGCGTTCCCGCCCTCGTGGCTACTGGACTCGCCCGGTGCCCTGTACGTCAACCAGTACGGCGACGCCTGGCGCTGGCCGCCACAGGCGGTGCGTAACGTGGCGAACGGGGTGTTCAGTCCGGCGGTCCGGACGGTTATGGAGCAGTACCACACACGCATCCTGCGCGAGCTTGGCTCGGACTTCCTTGGCATCCGGGTGGGTGGCGGCTTCTACAACGAGCTGCACTATCCGAGCAACCAGTTCAACGGCCAGACGAACTGCTACTGGGGGTTCGACGGGAGCGCGCAGCAGGACTGCCCGGTCCCCGGCCTGAAGCCCGGCATAGACCAGATGGAGCCCGGCGTGGCGCAGCAGTTCGTGAGCTGGTACCTGGGCCGGCTCGTCGAGTACCTCCAGTGGCAGGTGAACGTCTGGCGGGCGAGCTTCAAGAACCACCTGATGCTGATGCTCCCCGGGTGGGGCATCCGGCCCGGCCAGGCGGAGATCGCCATCGCCAACGGCCTTCGCGGCATGACGAGCTTCGAGGGGAACGGCAGTCTGCACATGGGCCAGGCATTCGACCTGCAGCTCCAGGCGATCACCGACCCGCGGATTGTCGCCTATACCACCTGGCTGGACAGCCACCCCGAGCTGAGCCACGACGGCCTCCCGATCCCGGCCCTCTGGAGCCCGGCCAAGTACGTCGCCAGCCTGGCCGACCGGCTGGGCCTCCAGTTCATGGGCGAGAACAGCGGCCAGAACACTCCGGACGAGATGAAGCTGTGCGTCGAGCGCGTGAAGGCGCTCGGCATGGTAGGGATGGTCTGGTTCTCAGAGTCAGAGCTGTTCGCCGGCCAGTTCGCCAGCCTGGACGACTACGCGGGCCAGATCGGTAGCTTCACTAGCTAGCGCGGGGTAGCGGGAAGGTACCGCCGCCAGTCGGCGCCATCCTTCGCCAATGGCCGCTGCACCTATTGTTATCCTGAGAGCGTGTGATCTCATTCGGAACCCCATACGAGCACGTGGACGGAAAGACCACACGATGTTGTGGTCGAGGCGCGGTTGGTTGCCGTGGCTTGTGGTCGAGCGGATAGACACACGCGAAGAGGATCACCCTCTCTGAGCGAAGGTTGGCGGCTACGCTGCCGGAGATCGGGGATGA
>JADZDV010000389.1 GCA_020850915.1 Chloroflexota bacterium
CGAAGACTGGGTCATGCCAGGTATCGAGGGGCAGCGATTGGACGAGTCGCTCACCTATCCAAAGGGTCGCCAGCGCTGGGATTGAGCCGCGGCGGCGATCCGTCCCCGTGAAGCGCGCGGGTGGACCGCGAAGCTGCTTGCGGGGCTGTCCTCGTAGAGATCCGGCCGGCGCGGCTATGCCACGCGCATCAGCGCCTTGACGGGAGAGAGCATGGCGTCCGCGTCGAACGGCTGGGCGGGACCGTCTGCGCGACCAACGACCAGCACCTCCGCTGGATCAGGGCGCCTCGGTCTACCATAGTGGCTGCCCTCCACCGACGCTGGCAGCTTGGGGGCCGGGCATGGCGCGCCAGGCATCTTTGAGGGGATCAGAGGCTCCCAGTCCCAACCCGGCCGTGCACTACCCCGCGACCAGCACGGCGGCAAGAGGCCTTACAAGCCGAGGCGTTTCGGGCGCACGATGTCGGTGTTCGCGCCCACGTTGCTGACGTTCCGACCCCATTCGATCAGCGGTCTGACCGGCGCGGCATTAACCCGTGAGCCGGGCGTTCAGCGGACGGGCCACGTAGAGGAGCCGGACGCCTCGCATTCGGTGTAGTCAGTCGCCGGCCGAATGACGGACGCACCCGTATGCCAGATGGCACGCTGTAAACCACCGAGGTTTGCAGAAGATCACATGCCATCCCTGCGCCAGCGGCGTGCCCCGCCAACGACCGGGCAGCACGAGGTACTGACTGCCCGTTTGTCATGGTTCAGTGCTGACTCTCCTGGTGGAGGGCCAGCCGCGGTCATGGAACACCGACTTCTACGCGGCGACCGGCAGGCTGCGCGCGTACCGGGGACTCGTTCCGACCGGTGACTCGCGGCTTGACCCCGCTAGACGGCCCCGGCGACTCGCCGGGTGGGTCGACTGCCCGGCCGTTACGCGGAGCGACGCAGGCGCTGGGAGCGGCCCGTGCCATTCCTGACGAGGCGTGGACGGTAGACCACCTGGAATTCGTCGGCGTACAGGGGGCCGCCGCAGTGGTCGCAGCGAAGCGTTGCCAGATGGCGGACCTCCACCCGGCGTCCGTCGCTGGCACTCTTGAAGAGCGCCAGTGGATGATCGTCACCATCGCTCCGGAACAGCGAGCCGGCGATGGCTCCGCAGTGGAAGCATTTTGCCTCCGCTTCCAGCAATCGATGTATCTGCTCCATGGCTTCCATGTCCTCCTAGCGGCGCCAGCCGGGCGATCGCCCGGTGGCCATCACGGCGTCCACCGGCTACTCTACGAGCCGAAGCTTGGAACTACCTGAGAGAAATCTGAGGATTTCCCAGGACTGCCGGGCTGACGTGCCTGACTCCCCGTGCGAGACGGCTCGACCGATCTGTATGATGAAGCGGCTATCTCGATCCGCGTCGCCGATCGGCCGCCCGACCCCGCGTCCCCTGTGGTGTCGCCAGGTATCGCCACGGCAGTCGGGGAGCATCATGGACAACCGGGGGCAGCGAGGCATGTGGTGGCGAACGTCGACAGGTCATCCGTGGGCCTATGGGAGCGGCATCTGGGCAGCCGACGGCCTGGTCAGATTCCTCGCGTCGCTCACGCTCTGTGCGCTCATTCTCGCCCCTGAGGCGGCGGCTCACGGCGACACCGGCAGCTTGGCAGCCGCTCTCGGGGCCGAAGCCATGGATACCAGCAAGCCGTTCAGTGCGCTCGACGTGACCTTGCGGCCCCGAAACGATCGGACCGCGCCGGGGGGCGAAGCGGTCGCGGACTTGACCGTCACGCCGACGCGAGCTGCCGGTTCGTTTCGCCTCAGCCTCAGGACATCTGGCGGAGTCCAGGTTACGTCGAGTCTGCCGCGCACCCTGCCAGGCCGATCTGCCGGTGCCTCTGTCAACGCCGAGGTCCGATACACGACTCGAGGCGGTGGCGATGGCGAGCTACGGATCAGCGTGCAGGCGCTCGACGCCGCTGGCTCAGTCCTGGGAACGCGGAGCGCCACCCTCTACACGCTGACGACCGGGTCTGACGTCCTACACAGCGCGAGCGGTCACCTGGACGCCCGACTGCGAAGCCTCGAGCTCCGGCGTGACCGGGGCACGCTGAGTCCATCGGCGTTCGAGGCGGAGAGCAGGCAGACGGCGGGCGGTGGCGCGAAGACGATCGTTTCGATCCGGAGCGCACCGCGGTCTGCTCCCCGGGCGGCGGCCGCCGGCCCGCTGATTTCCGGCCAGACTCAGTGGACGGACAGCGCTGGCGGCAGCCACCCGATCAGGCTGGCGGTGGTGCAGATCCTTCAATCGGATGGCGGGAGCGGCACGCTGCTTGGCTCCACTCAGACGGACGCGAGCGGACAGTACTCGATCAGCATCGACCCGTCCGGGGACGGATCGGCCCGTGACCTCTTCGTCCGCGTGCTTGCCCAGACCGCCGGCGCCTCGGTGCGTTTGAATGCCGTGACCATCCAGAGGATCGACTCCGCCGTCCAGGCCGGCGTCCCCAACGACGCCGCGTTGAACGTCGATCTGAACGCGAACAACAGCGACGATAACAACACGGCCTTCTCCGTCCTGGACGCTATCGTGACCGGCCTTGCGTTCCTCCAGCAGGTGAACGGGCCGCTGTTGCCAGACCTCAACATCTACTACCCGTCAACGAGCGGCACCGGCTACTCCACCAATCGGGTTACGCTCTTGCGTGGCGACCGGTTCGACTGGGACGTCATCCAACATGAGCTCGGCCACCACGTCCAGCGTCAGCTTGACATCACGGCGGGCGTTGGCGGTCCTCACGGGCTGTCCGAGAACCTCGGCGAGACCCTAGGCAAGAGCAACGGTATACGGCTCGCATGGAGCGAGGGCTGGCCAACGTACTTCTCCATTCAAGCGCAGATCTCACAGGATGCCGCGAGCTACGACATCCCCAACGTTGGAGACACGGGTTACCAGGATACCGACGACACGGATATCGACATCGACTTGGAAACGCAGAATGGCGGGCCGAGCCTGGGCGAGGACAACGAGGTGTCGGTCCAGCGGATCCTCTGGGATCTGGCCGACGCGGCCAACGACACCGGCGATGCTGTTAGCCTGGGCGCGCCGTCGCTGTTCGTTATCGTCGACCAGTCGGACGCCCAGACGCTATCGGCGGCCTACCAGGCGGTGATCGCGGGACGGGGTAGGGCCGAGACAGCTCGGATCGGCTGCATCATGGGCGAGCACAGGGTTGCGCCCCAGCCAATCTCGCCGGCGAACGGCAGCACGGTCCCCGGCAGCACGCGGCCGACGTTCTCCTGGAGTGCCAACGGTGGAGGGCCTTCGAATCGCAACAACTCGTTTACCGTCCAGTTCTACGACGTCTCGTTCGACAACGTGATCTTGACGTCGTCAACCGTGACTGGCACGAGCTTCACCCCGACGCAGTCGCAGTGGAGCACTATCGTGGGTGCGGCGAACGGCCAGGCAAACTGGGTCGTCATCGGCCGCCAGACCAGGCTTCCCGCTACCGGCCCGTATACGAGCTGTGGATCGAGCCTGGCGATCGAAGGAAGCTCCGGACCCGGCCCGGTTCCTTCCTGCTCGACGCCTGTAGCCTCGATCAACCGGCCGAAGCCCGGGCCGCAGAAAAAGCGCAAAGTCCGATTCAGCGCCAAGTACTCCCTCGCCAAACCGTGCAAGCGCGCGGTGGTCCTCTGGGAGTTCGGCGATGGGCAGACGGGGAGCAAGAAGTCGTTGAGTCACACCTACGCTACCGCCGGCGATTACACGGTGAGGCTCACGGTGGAAGACGAGAGCGGCTCGAAGACGACCGTCTCGGTCAGCATCACCGTCCCTTGACAGCCTGGCCGAGAGCCGGGTCATCCGAGGTGAGCGGGACGCCATGCGAGCTGTTAGCCAGTACCGGGCTCTGGCGCCTGGACTCGGGGCTCCGTGAGGCGAGGGGTCCGCGGGGATGACGTCGACCTGAGGCGGGCGTTCCCTGGGAACGATAGCGAGCCGACTGGCGCCAAACGGTCGACACAACGGCCGCCTGGTGAGATTGGGTCTCAGGTCAGGCGGCCGTTCTGAGTTCAAGAAGCGGTGAGCCCCCCGGGACTCGAACCCGGAACCCGCTGATTAAGAGTCAGCTGCTCTGCCAATTGAGCTAGAGGCCCGCGAGGGAGGAGTATAGCGGCGACTCCGTTGCATGGGCAAGCACTCGCGGGTGCGCCCGAGAATGTTGCAGCGCCCCTACAACGGCCGTTTCGACAGACGTCGGGCGCTCCCAGCAGTTGCGGAACGCGTCCAAGCCCGAGAGGGTTGTGGCGCGTGCGCTATCCTTGCGCGACCCACGGAGCCGGCAGGTGTGATCGTTGATGGACGACCCGCGTAACAAGTTGAATCAGCTCTCGCCCAGACAGTGGATCAAGTTCCAGAAGAGCTGGTTCGTCCACAACCCGCCACCCCGCCAGAAGGGCGTTCTTGCGCACCCGGGGAAGTTCCCGGAGACGCTCGCGCAGGAGTTCGTCGAGTTCTTCACGAAGCCCGGACAGCTCGTCCTGGACCCGATGGTCGGCACCGGCAGCACCGTGGTGGCCGCCCTCCGGGCGGGGCGGTGCGCGATCGGCTTCGACCTCAATCCGGACTTCGCCCAGATGGCGAGGCGGTGCGCGGAGGCTGAGTGCCAGCGGCTCGGCTTGTCGGCTGACTCGTGGCGTGTCGAGGTCGCGGACGCGCGACGGCTTGCCGATCTCGGCGTGTCGCCGGTCGACTACTGCATCACCAGCCCGCCCTACTGGGACATGCTCCACCGTGCGGGCTTCGAGACGCAGCGGGACCGCAAGGAGCGCGGTCTCCCCACGACGTACTCCGATCACCAGGGCGATCTCGGGAACATCGCCAGCTACGACCGCTTCCTGGACGAGCTGTGTGGCATCTACGCGGCAGTCCACTCCCTGCTCAAGCCCGGCGGCTACCTGACGGTTGTGGTGAAGAACGTCAAGAAGGGCGGCAGGATGTACCCGCTGGCATGGGATCTGGGTCGGCGACTGGGTGAGCTGTATGAACTACGTGACGAGCGAATCTGGCTCCAGGACAACGCGCGGCTCGCGCCGTACGGCATGTTCAACGCCTGGGTCAGCAATACCCACCACCATTACTGTCTGAACTTCCGAAAGGCTCGGGCGGCCTTGCGCTAGTCCAAGCTGGTCGTCGCGAGCACGTAGTCCCGGACTCTGAGCGGAGCCGATGTGACCGTCGCGGGACGGCAGACGGGGCGCGCCCGGACGGATTCGAACCGCCGACACCTGGTTCCGAAGACCAGTGCTCTATCCACTGAGCTACGGGCGCTTGGACGAAACGGAGGTTGCTCTCGGGGTGAGCGATGGGATTCGAACCCA
>JADZDV010000390.1 GCA_020850915.1 Chloroflexota bacterium
CCGGGCCGCGGTGCTCGATAGCGGCGAGCATCGCGGCCGACACGCGTTCGATATCCGCTCTCGACTGGCGGGCGACCAGTCCCGCGATGCCGCACACGGAAGGCCGTCGTTCCCTAGATCAGCGAGCGCGACTGACAGCCGTCGACGTTGACGCAGGCGCCGCTCATCAAGGAGGCGCGCTCCGAGCTGAGGAAGACGACGACGTTTGCCACTTCCTCAGGCCGGCCCCAGCGCCCGAACGGCATGTCGGAGGTGACGAAGGCCGCCATGCCCTCGGGGTCGGCCTGTGTGCGGAGGTCCCAGCCGCCGCCGGGGAACATGATCGAACCCGGGGCGACGGCGTTGACGCGGATGTTCTTCGGTGCAAGCTCGCGCGCGAGAGACTTGGCGAGCGCGTTCTCGGCGGCCTTGACCGTCATGTAGGCCGGTCGCCCGCCCCACTCGCGGCCGTAGATGGATGAGATGATCGTGATGCAGCCACCGCCTCGGGCCTCCAGATGCGGGACAGCCAGGCGACTGGCTCGGATCGTCGGCCAGACAGAGAGATCGATGGCGGATTGCCAGGTCTCGTCGTCCGTCCCCATGAACGTGGCAGCGCCGCCCCCGCCGACGTTGTTCACCAGGATGTCCAGACCGCCAAACTCGGCCACGGTGCGCGCGATGACCGTGGCGGGGCCCTCTGGCCCGGTCATGTCGGCGACGATCGGCAGCACCGTACCACCCGCCGCGCGTAGCTCTTCCGTCGTCTGCTCGAGCCGGCCCTCGCTCCGCGCGCAGATAGCGACCAGCGCGCCCTCTTCGACCAGGCCGAACGCGATGGCACGCCCGATGCCGCGACTGCCGCCCGTCACGAGCGCCACTTTGCTCCGTAGTCCAAGATCCATCCCAAACCTCCCGCGTATCAGGCCGCGGACCGGGTCCCGACCAGTTGCGCGATCCGTCGCGCGGCGACCTCGGCGCCATCCAGGCGCAGATCGCCCCAGGGCTTGTCGAGTGCGAGCGCCCGCTCGAGATAGGGCTGCAGGTCGCCGGTCCAGAGCGCCTGCTGTGGAATATAGACGGCGCGCCCGTCGCGCTCCATCCCGGCCGAGAGGACCGGGAACTCCGCGAAGTCGCCGCGGTCGGTGTACACGACAGGCCGACGCGCGGCGAGACAGTCGGCGGCGATGCCGTAGCCGGGCTTCGTAACGACCAGGTCTGACGCGGCGACGAGGTTCTCGTAACCGCGCTGCACGCGCTCCAGGCGCGTGACGTTCTCCGGCGACGCGTCAGCAGGCAGCTCGTCGGACTGGATGAGGAAGCGGTAGCGGGCCAATCGTCCGAATCCCTCGCCGCTCAAGCCGGCCAGACCCAGCCCGCCGAAGGAGAAGAGCACAATCGGCCGCTGCTCGTCAGCCAGACCCAGCTCTCGTCGCACCTCGGTCGACGGGCGCGAAGGACGCCGAGCGACGAGGGGGATGTCCTCGAGGACCGGGAACGCGGAGAGGTCGCCGGCGTACGGCAGGCGCAGGAGGAGCGTCGCGCGCCCGTAGGCGCGTCGCAAGCGCTCGACAACCCAGTTGTACTCGGGGTGCCTTGCGGCGTAGGAGCGGTAGATCCAGTCCCAGGAGAAGTTCGAGATGGCGACGCTCGGAATGCCGGCGCGAGCCGCGGCGAGAAGCGGGGTGGAGGGGATGTCGGCGACGACGATCCGCGCGTCGATCTCGCGCAGCCAGGCGGCCTCGCGGGCGCTGTCGTCCTCCTCGGCGCGGAGGAGCTGTGCCGCGCGGGAGAGTGTGGCGAGCGGGTCGAGCCGCAACGCGTCGGCCTGGACGACGCCGACGTCCAGGGTGATGGGGCGAACCCGCGTGTCACGCGGCAGCAGCCAGGCGGGAGCGTCCGTGCAGGCGAAAAAGCGGTGATCGGGCAGCAGGGGGCGAAGGGCGCGGAGCACCTGCGCCGAACGCACGGCATGGCCGAAGCCGTGGCTCGAGACGTAGTAGGCGACGGAGGGCGCAGGGCGATCGGTCATCCGGCAGGAGGAACGGCTGTGGAGCCGGGTCGCCTCTCGGGCGGCTGCGCGGCGATCAAGCGACTCGCTGGCGAATGGCCGCGCTGGCGTAGTCCATGACGGCGACGACGATCGCGATGAGCCAGATGCACGTGCCGGCCTGGTTCCACTGGAGGAGGTTGATGTACTGGATGAGAAGGTATCCGATGCCGCCGCCGCCGACGAACCCGATGATCGTGGACATGCGGACGTTGATGTCCCAGCGGTAAAGGGTAAACGAGATGAAGGCCGGGATGACTTGCGGCAAGACGGCGAAGATGATGACCTGCAGACGGTTTGCGCCGGTCGCGCTGATGGCCTCCACCGGCCCGCTCTCGATGCTCTCGATCGCCTCGGAGTACAGCTTGCCGAGGGCGCCGATGGAGTGGACGATCAGCGCGAGCACGCCGGCGAACGGGCCGATTCCAACCACGACCGTCATGATGACCGCGACGATCAGCACTTCGACGGAGCGAGTGAGGTTGAAGAGCGTCCTGGTGGCGTAGTAGATCGCGTCGCCCTGGGGCGTGCCGGCCATCAGGTTGCGCGCGGCCAGGAAGCTCAGGGGAATGCTCAGCAGCACCCCGAAGGCCGTGCCGACAAGGGCCAGGAAGATCGTCTCGATCGTCTTGTCGACGGCGAGCGAGAGCGTCTCGCTGGGCGACCATGTCCCGGTTGGCCGGGCGATCTCGGCGCGCAAGGCATACGACCCGGCGTCGAAGCGGGCGGGCATGTCGAACCGGAAGTCGAAGGCGCCCCGAGCGTCCGTCTCGAAGGTGTAGAGCGTTCGGCCGGCTGGACTGCCGCCGGGCTCGACGACGGCGAGGCGGCCGGCCGAACGGGGCGCCAGGCCGCTGCCGCGCACCCGGAACTCCTGCCCCGGAGCGAGCACGTTCGGCGACATCGAGAGGCCCGTGCCCTCGGAGCTGTCACTGCCCTGAGTGCCGGGCGCCGGGACGATCGTGAACGGGACGGTGAGGGCCGTATTCTCGGTGGCCTCCACGGCGAGGTCCGGCCGGAGCAAGCCGAGGACGATATGCTCCATCTTCGGCAGGCCGACGACCAGTTGCGGACGGTCGACGCGGGTGACCTGCCAGCCGCGGGCGAACGCGAGCAGGGCGACGAGCACCCAGAACCAGCCCACGAGCCGCTGCCAGACCCGCCGCGGACGGGCTGGCGGAACGATCGGCCTGCTGGCCGCGCGGGTCGCCATCAGGCGACCTCCACTTCGATGGCGTCTTCGCCATAGATCTCTCGAAACCGCACCGGTCCGATCTCTGAGGGCTGACCGTCGAACACCACCCGACCGGCCTTGAGCGCCACGACCCGCGTCGCGTAGCGCCGGGCCAGGCTCAAGAAGTGGATGTTGCAGAGGATGGTGATGCCGTCTTCGCGGTTGACCTGCTCGAGGTACTGCATGACGGAGTGCGAGGTGGCTGGGTCGAGACTGGCGACCGGCTCGTCCGCCAGGATGAGGCCGGGTTCCTGCATCAACGCGCGGGCAATCGCCACGCGCTGCTGCTGCCCACCGGAGAGCGTGTCCGCCCGGTCGTACGCCTTCTCCAGGATGCCGACCCGGTCCAGGGCGGCGAACGCGCGCGAATAGCAGGCAGCGGGAAAGCGGCCGGCGAGGCTCAGCAGCGGCGAGACCGAGCCGAGCCCGCCGGTCAGAACGTTCGTCAGGACGCTGACGCGGCGGACGAGGTTGAACTGCTGGAAGATCATGCCGAACTGGCGGCGCAGCCGCCGCAGCTCGCCTGGCGACGCGGCGGTGATGTCCACCCCGTTCAGCATGACGCGACCGGCTGTGGGCTCGACAAGCCGGTTGATGCAGCGGAGCAGGGTCGATTTGCCCGAGCCGCTGAGGCCGACGATGGCGACGAACTGGCCGTCTGGCACCTCGAGCGAGACGTCGTCCAGGGCGAGAACCCCGTTTGGGAACAGTTTCGTGAGGTGCTCGATCTTCAGCACCAGGGCTCCATTACCGCGTCGCTACTTTGGCCGGATCTGCTCCTCGAGGTCCAGGCCGACCACCTGGGCGACGCGGCGCAGGCCGTCATAGTCGCGGTCGCTCGCCTCGCCCAGGCCGTCGATGGAGTAGAGCGCCTTGAGCTGCCGCTTGCCCTCATCAGTCGCGGAGATCGCCAGCAGGCCAGCTTTGATCTTCGCAACGAGATCGGCGGGGAGCCCTCTGCGCACGCTGACCGTGTCGTTCGGGATCGGCTCGGTCTTTGCGAGGACGCGGACTCTGTCCATCACGTCAGGCAGGGTGCTCCGGACGAGCGATCGGGCGTCCTGGGGCGGGCCGGTCTCCGTGCTGTCACCAAAGGTGGCCCCGGCATCCACCTGTTTGTTGTAGACGGCGATGACCACCTTGTCATGACCACCTGCAAACACGGTCTCGCCGAGGTCCTTCTTTGGGTCGACACCGTTGTCCTTGAGCAGCGCGCTGGGGTAGAGGAAGCCGGAGGCCGAGGCGGAGTCCACAAAGGCGAACCGCTTGCCTTTCAGCTCGGAGACCTCTTTGAGCGGGCTGTCAGCCGGGGCGATGATCTGGGCGCGGTAGGTCTTGCTCCCCTGGCGAATGCTCGAGAGGATGACGTCCGCGCCGTACTTCTGGCGCGCCAGGACGTAGGAGAGCGGCGCGAGCCAGGCGATCTCGAGATTGCCCGCGCCAATCGCCTCGATGACCGCCGCGTAGGACGTTGGGACGGAGACCTCGACCGGGACGCCGACCTGTTTGGAGAGCAGGTCGCCGAGCGGCTTGCCGCTGGAGAGCACCTTGGCGCTGTCCGCGGACGGGACGAACGCCATACGGAGCGTGCTCGGCGCAGCGCCGCCTGTCTGCGCGGGGGCGGGCGCAGCGGCCGCGGGGGAGGCGGCGACTGCCGGAGCCGCGGGTGACGCCGCGGGCGCGGCGACAGGCGGCGCGGGCGAGGTGGCCGGAGCCACCGGCGGCGCGGCGAGCCTGGCTTCGGCCGGTTTGGCGGCCTCGGCAGGCTTGCTCTCGGCCGGTCTTGCCGGCACAGGGGCGGATGGCGCGCAGGCTGCCAGGACCAGGCCAACGGCGGCCAGCCATGCAAGCGCGCGGACTCCGGTGTCTCGGTGCATCGTCGTGCTCCTGTGAGCGGCTTCCGTGGATGGATGGAAGGGTACGCCAGGCGCGCGTGACTGCTGCCTGTCGCGGCGCCGGAGCGAGCAGACCGAGGCAGCGATAGGGCGTATCATAGACTATTCTGGATCGCGCACCGTCAGGAATTCCGGTAGTCCCGGCCGCGTCGCACGGTCGCGGCCCGTGGCCAGCGAGGAGTGTATGTTCCGAGAGAAGCTGCTGGCCGCGTCGCGGCGGACCAGGAGCCTGCTGTGTGTTGGCCTGGACGTCGATCCCGCCAGGGTGCCGCTGGAGCTGCTGGACGGGGGCAACTGGATCGAGGCATTCAACCGAGGCATCATCGAGGCGACACAGGATCTCGTGTGCGCGTACAAGCCGAACCTCGCCTTCTACGAAGCGCTGGGGCTGGATGGCTACGAGGGGCTTCAGCGGACGCTAGCCGCGATTCCGAAGGAGATTCCGGTGATCGCGGACGGCAAGCGCGGTGATGTCGGCAGCACGTCGGAAGCCTACGCGAAGGCGCTGTTCGAGGTCTGGGGCTTCGACGCGGCAACCTTGAATCCCTACCTCGGCGGCGATGCGCTGGAGCCGTTCCTGCGCTATGAGGACCGGGGCGCGATCGTACTGTGCAAGACGTCAAACCCGGGCTCTGGCGATCTCCAGGGCCTGGAGTGCGTGTGGGAGGGGGAGCGGGTCCCGCTCTACCAGCTCGTCGCGCGGAGGGTCAACGAATCATGGAACAGCCGCGGCAATTGCGGTCTGGTGGTCGGCGCGACCTATCCCCGGGAACTGGCGGAGGTTCGAGCGGCGGCTCCGGACCTGCCGATCCTCATCCCCGGGGTCGGGGCGCAGCAGGGCAGCCTGGAGGAGGCAGTGCGCCTGGGGGCGGACCGGCGGGGGGAGCTGGCGATCGTCAACGCGTCCCGCGCGATCCTGTACCGAGACGCGGGCCCGAGGTGGGCCGAGGCCGCCCGCGAGGCGGCGCTCGAGATGGTAGAGGCGATGCGGGCCGCTCAGGCGACGCGTACGGGCGGTCCGAGCGACGACCGTTAGGCCGGCCGGCCGAGCGTGTGTCGCCCAGCGCGGCGGGGCCGGTGGTGGAGCTGCGCATTGGCGACGTCCTGCAGTTGCGCAAGCCGCACGCGTGCGGCGGCGATCGGTGGGAGGTGGTGCGTCTGGGGGCGGATATTGGGATTCGCTGTCAGCAGTGTCAGCACCGCGTCCTCCTGGCGCGGTTGGTGCTGGAGCGGCGCATCGTCGCCTTCATCCGGAGAGGCGATCGCCGAGGCCCGGAAGCCGATGACCTCTGACCCGGGCGCGGCGGCCCGCGGCGTCGGCCCCCAGGCATCGGCGCGGCCTGGATGCCGATGACCTCCAGCATGGACGCCGCGTCAGGCCAGGTGAGGGCGCCTGGCGTCGCCTTTCAGGCGGCTGAAGGGCCGGTCTGGAAGAACCGATCGTTCTTGCTGCTCTGGATCGCCCAGGCGATCAGCCAGACGGCGCAGAATGCGATCTGGTACGGCATGATGGTGCTCGTCCAGAGCAAGAGCCACTCCGCCACGCACATGAGCGTGGCCATCATGACCCTGATCGTGCCATCCGTTCTGTTCGGGATCATCGCCGGCGCGTACGTCGATCGCTGGGACAAGCGGCTGGTGCTGATCGGCTCGAACGGGCTGCGGGCGATCGTGACGCTCGGCTACGTCTGCTTCTCCGACCTGCTGGCGCTGGTGTATGTGGTGAACTTCGTCTTTTCGACGATCGGCCAGTTCTTCGGCCCGGCGGAGTCGGCGATGATCCCGTCGATCGTCTCGAAACGGTCGCTGCTCCAGGCGAATTCGCTGTTCCACCTGACGTTCACTGCCTCGCAGCTACTCGGACTGGTGCTGCTGGGACCGGTGGTGGTGAACCTGCTCGGGGTGCACGGCCTGTTCTGGCTGGTGGCGGCGGCGTTCGCGGTCTGCGCGCTGCTCGTCTGGCCGCTGCCGGCCGGCTACGGCGCCGCTGCTGCTGATCGGCACGGGGCGCAGACGTTGAGCGGGCTGTGGCAGGACGTACGAGAGGTACTGGTGTACGTACGGGCTGACAGCACGGTCCGGATGGCGGTGGTGCAGTGGAACCTCGGGGCGGCGCTGGGCATCGTGATTGCGATGCTGGCGCCGAGCTTCGTCGAGAAGGTGCTTGGCATTCGGCCGGAGGAGAGCGTGCTGGTGCTGGCGCCAGCGGGCGTTGGCATGGTGACAGCGACGATCGTGCTGACGCGGGCCGGCCAGGGCTGGGACAGGCATGCTCTGACGAACGGTGGCCTGATGGTGGTGGCGGCGGCCCTGACCGCGCTCGGACTGATCCGCCCGCTGGCGAACGTGCTGATTGGCCAGAGGGGGCTGTGGTTCGCGCCGCCGGAGGGAGGCCTGGAGCATGGTGTCAGCCTGGCCGTCATGGCGATCGCGCTCATCGCCGGGGCAGGTTTCGTCACCATCATCGTGCCGTCCCAGACGCTCATTCAGGAGCGCGTGCCCGACGAGATTCGGGGTCGGGTCTTCGCGGTGCAACTGGTCTTGAGCAACGTGGTCAGTATTCTGCCGCTGGTATTCCTCGGCAGCATCGCCGATCTGATCGGAGTTGGCCCCACGCTGGCGCTGCTGGGCGGGGGACTGTTCGTCGCGGGAGGCTGGACGGTCAGGGCGCACCGACGGCTCGACATGCCGCCGCGAGCTGGACTTCCGGCGCTCTGAAGACCGGCGGACTGGTTGCCAGGCGCATGCATGGCGGGGTATACTGCGTCGTCTGTAGCCCCCGTGGCGGAATAGGTATACGCGGCAGGTTGAGGGCCTGTGTCCTTTGGACGTGCTGGTTCGAGTCCAGTCGGGGGCACCGCTCATCGGTGAGTGACGAAGCGCCTTCCAGGTGGGAGCGCGCGCCGGGGCGAATAGCTCAGTTGGTTAGAGCGCCTCGCTTACACCGAGGAGGTCACAGGTTCGAGTCCTGTTTCGCCCACGCCAAGGTAGCTCAGTTGGTAGAGCACACGGCTGAAAACCGTGGTGTCGCCAGTTCGATTCTGGCCCTTGGCACCAGCCCGCGCTTGAGCACACCATCGATCGGCCCGCTCCTCTGGGGCGGGCCGCTTGCGTCCGCTGCTTCGTGGAGGGGCGTGCCGCTTGTCAGCGGAAGGCGTTCCGGGGCGTACCGCGCTTGTCCCAACGGACCACTCCGAGCTAGACTGCGTGTGCCATGCACACGCCATCAGATATCCAGGCAGATACCCGCGACTCGATGCCAGGGCGCGCGCGGCCCGGTCTGACCATCCAGGAGGCGTCTCAGGTGCTGAACGTCTCTCCGACCACGATCCGCCGCTGGGTCAAGGAAGGCAAGGTTCGGTCCGAGCTCGTCGGCCGTCCGCAAGGGTATGTCGTCCTGGTACACCTGCCGGCGAGCAGCGTCATCCAGGAGGCGAACGGCCAGACGCCACACGCTTACGCGGCATCGGCTGGGCAGATACCTGTGCCGCCGCCGGCAGGCAGCCAGCTATCTACCGCTGGCCCCGTGGAGACGGAGCGCGCGGAGGCGATGGCGGTGTACTCCGCCCGTCTGCTGCAGCCGCTTGTGGATCGGCTGGCGGACCAGGAGCAGACTATCCGTGAGTACGCGGAGCGACTGGGACAGCAGTCCGAGCGGCTCAAGATCCAGGAAGAGCGTCTGCTGGAGCAGCGCCAGCAACTGGACCACCTGGAGGGGCGGTCCGAGGAACGCCGCGGTTGGTGGCAGCGGCTCTTCGGATGTTGATGACGGCTACCAGCCGAAGCCGTTCTCGTCGGTGAAGGTGTAGGCTGGCTTCTCGACGACCTCCTCCGGCTCGCCAAGCGCGCGACGGAGGTGGTTGAACAGTCGGTCGATGTCGGCCGGCTTGTTTACGATCGTCACGTTCTGCTGCTCGACGGGCGGGAGCAGAATGGGGGCAACTGTGGTGATGACGATCGGGGTGCTCACGAGGGCCGGGTTCGCGCGGATCTCGGCGACGGCCTTGAAGCCGTCGTGGTACGGCAGGCCGAGATCGAAGACGATGACATCAGGCAGGCGGTCGCGCGCCATCTTGAGCGCCTCCCGGCTATCCCACGCGCGCAGGGTACGGTAGCCGGCCTCTCTGAGCAGGCCCACGAGGATTCCGCCGATCGAGGCGTGGTCCTCCACCACGAGGACGGTGCGCCGGCGCTGAGCCGGCTGGGCCGGCGCGCCCTCGGTCGGTACCCGAGCGGAGCGAGGTGTTGTGGCGGACGCCGAGCTCCCGGCCGGCGAAGCCGGTCGCGTGGAGGGTCTTGCCTGGGGGCGTCCCCGGCGTCTCCGACGTTGCACGCTGTCCTCCCGCGTCCCTGGGGAGTGGAAGCAGCGTAGAGCCGTCGCGCCCCCCCGCTGCAAGCTGTTCTCCCGTGTCCCTGGGGAGTATAGGCGACCGGCGGCAGGAGCGCGGCTGCCGACGCCTGGGGGCCGAGGGCCACGAGCGACGGGTCGCGGGGGGGGGTGATCGACGTGTGTTGGAACGGCCCTACCGGTCTGTCGACCACGCCGCGACGTTTTCGGGCGCACCCGGTCGCGGGCCATTCGTTGACAGAGAGGCGTGCCGCCTCTAGAATTGCCGTCGTGTGGCGAGGCCGGACCGTCTCGGTCGTTCTTCCAACCTACAACGAGCGCGAGTCGATTCGCCAGTGTATCGTCGATTTTGATGCCACGGGCGTCGTCGACGAGATTATCGTCATCAACAACAACGCCGTGCCAGGAACCTCCGAGGAGGTGACCGGGACACCTGCCCGGGAAGCGATCGAGACGAGGCAGGGGTATGGCTTCGCCTGCCGGCGCGGCCTGCTGGAAGCAACCGGCGACTACGTCGTGCTGTGCGAGCCAGATGGAACGTTTCTGGCGCGGGACATCTTCAAGCTTCTGGCCTTCGCGGACGACTTCGACATCGTGTACGGCAGCCGAACGGCGCGGATGTTCATCTGGCGAGGCGCGAACATGGGGCTTTTTCTCCGCTGGGGCAACTGGGCGGTGGCGAAGCTGATGGAGTTCCTCTTCAATTCGACGAACCTGACAGACGTAGGCTGCACGATGCGGCTGATGCATCGGACGACCGTGGACCGGTTGCAGCCGCACTACCGGATTGGAGGGAGCGCCTTCGGGCCGGAGATGATGCTGCTGAGCTTCGTGGCCGGGCTGCGGACGATCCAGATCCCGGTGAACTACCTGCCGCGCGTGGGCGCCTCGTCGGTCACCGGGGATCTCAGGAAGGCGATCCTGCTGGGTCTCGAGATGATCCGCGTGGTCCTGCGCTACCGGATGGAGAGCTGGCTCGGAGTGGGACGTTGGGGCGCGGTTGCCGCGCTCGCCTCGACGAGCAGGACGAGCGCCTGACCGATGACCGCGCCGGAGTTGGCCTGGCTCTTGGATAGTCTGCCGCCGCACGTCGTTTGCCCGCGCTGCCACGGCCAACTGACGCTGCTCGCCGGTAGGCTGCGCTGCTCGGCCTGTGGCGACGAGTACGAGCAGGAAGCCGAGATCCCTTTGTTGTTCACGTCGACCGCGGCTGACGACGTAGCGGCGGTGAAGGACCTGTACGACCACGTGGCGCACGAGTACGACGCGGTGTTCGCGGGGCACGTCACGCGCCACTATCTGGATAAGCGCCTGGAGACGGTGGAGCGGCTGCTGCCTGGCGGAGGGCACCTGCTTGACGTGGGCTGCGGCACGGGCGCGCTGGCGGCGCACTTGATGTCGAGGGGGTACACGGTGAGCGGAGTGGACGTCTCGCCGGGGATGCTCTCCCGGGCGGTGGCGCGCGGGCTGGCGGCGGCGGTGGCGGGCTTCTCCAGCGCGCTGCCGTTTGCGAGCGACACGTTCGACCTGGCGTTGACGGTGGCCACGTTCCACCACCTGGACACGCCGCTCCGAGTGGCGCTGACAGTGCTCGAGATGGCACGGGTGGTGAGGCCGGGTGGGTACGTGCTCATCTGGGACCACAACCCGCTGAACCCGTACTGGCCGGTGCTGATGAAGCGGGTGCCGCAGGACACGGGCGATGAACGCCTCGTGCCGCTGGGTGAGATCGTGGCGGATGCAAAGGCGGCGGGGTTGCGGATCCTCTCGGCCCAGCGGCTCGGACTGATTCCGGACTTCGTGCCGCTCAGGCTGATGCCCATCGCCGAGGCGATCGAGCGGCTTGTGGAGGCGACGCCGCTCGTTCGCTCGCTTGCCGCGCACAACGTGGTCATCGCGCGGAAGGCTTGAGAGCGCTATTCGGCGGCGCGCTGCTGGTCGCCGCCGTTGCCGGCGTCGGGCTCTCGCTGACGCCAGCCCATCCGCTGGCCGACGTCACGCACTACAAGTACTGGGCGCGGCTGGTCACGACTGAGGGCATCCAGGCGGCCTACTCCGGTGAGTACCCACGGACGTACAGCATCTACCCGCCCGTTACGCTGTACGGGCTGCGCGCGGTGGGCGGGCTGTACGAGATAACCGTCGATCCGACGTTCGACCTGGACCGGGCGCTGGCGAGCCAGGCGCTGACGACCGGCATTCGACTGATGGCCGTGGCGGTGCACCTGACGCTGGCGGCCACGCTGTACCTGCTGTCGCGGCGCCTGGCGGGCGAGCGCGCAGCGGCGCTCTCGGCCGGGCTGTTCGCGGTCAGCCCCGGCGCGCTGTGGGACCAGGCGGTGTGGGGCCAGCCGGATAGCTGGCACAGCCTGTCCGTGCTGCTGGGGCTGTGGTGGCTGGGCGGGCTCCAGGCGGCGCGCGGCTGGGGCATGCTGGCGCTGGCAGCGCTCACGAAGCCCCAGGCCTGGGTGGTGCTGCCGCTGGCGGGCCTCTTCACGTTGCGGCGGATCCCCTCGCGGGGCATGGTGGCCGCCGCGGCGGCCGGCCTGCTGGTGGCGGCGGTCGTGCTGGCACCGTTCGCCTTGACGGGCCGCCTGGCCACGGTGGCCGGTCTGCCGTCGCACATTTCAAGGGTCATGCCGGTGGTCACGGCCAACGCGCACAACGTGTGGTGGATCGTGACCCGCGCGTCGCCGGAATTCGCGCTCGACTCCGACGTGTTCCGGGCCGGCCTGACCTTCCGGCAGGTATCTGCCGTGCTGCTGGTGGGAGGATACCTGTTCGTCCTGGGCGTGGCGTGGTCCCGCGCGAGCGATCGCTGGGGCCTGCTTGGCCTGGCGGCGTTCAACGCGCACGCCTGGTTCTGCCTGACGGTCGGCGCGCACGAGAACCACCCGTTTCTCGTCCTGCCGTTGCTGGCGCTCGTCGCCTGGAGGAGCAGGTTCCTGGCCGTGGTGTACGTGGCGCTGACGGTGCTACTGACGCTCAACGTCCTGCTGCACGATCCGGGCATCCGGGAGCGGCTGGTGACGATACTGGACCCAACGCCGCTCGAGCTGGCGGCAAGCTGGGCGAATCTAGGCATAGCCGTGGGGTGGGCCGTCTGGCTGCTGGCCTGGCGGCCATCCCGCGTGCCGGGAGACTGACTCGGAGACTCGTCGCGTCCATGCTGGGGTTGCTTGACAGTGATTCAGCGGCCAACCTATACTGACCGACAGCGACACCGATCTGATGGTCGGGTGTGCGGAAGTGGCTCAGTGGTAGAGCATCTCCTTGCCAAGGAGAGGGTCGCGGGTTCAAGTCCCGTTTCCCGCTAACAGAGGATTGGAGCATGGGGAATAGATAAAAAAATGTCCTCTAC
>JADZDV010000391.1 GCA_020850915.1 Chloroflexota bacterium
GGCGGCAGATACCGTCATGCGGTCGATCTACGACGGCCTTCTGCGCTTCGGCTCCAGTCTGGAGCTCCAGCCGGCCCTTGCCAGCCAGTGGACGACTTCTCAGGATGGCACGCTCTACAGCTTTCAGGTCCGTCGCGGAGTTCGCTTCCACGACGGCTCGTCGTGCGACGCCGAAGCCATCGTCTACAACCTCCAGCGTTTTCTCGGAGGGGAGCGAGTCCGACGGCGCGTGTTCCCACCACGGCTCGTCCGGTCCGCTCGGGCCACCGATGCGCAGACCGTTGAGATTACGCTCGAGCGACCGTTCGCACCGTTCCTGAACCTGCTGGCACAGGTCGGCGCGTCGATCGTGAGCCCTGAGGCACACCGCGAGCACCGCGACGACCTGGGCCGGCGCCCCGTCGGAAGCGGGCCGTTCCGACTGGTGGAGTGGCGGTCCAACGACCGGATCGTGCTGGAGCGGTTTGACGAGGGGTGGCGTGGCCGGCCGAAGCTCGACCGGGCCGTCTTCCGTCCGCTTGGCGACGCCTCCGCGCGGACGCTGCTGCTGGTAGCGGGACAGGCACACCTCGCCGATCGTCTTCCGCTCGAGCTGCTCTCCCAGGTGGAGCAGGACAGCCGCTTCGTCATCGACAGCTTGCCGACGGCTCTCGCGCTCGGCGTGGCGATCAACACCCAGATCCGCCCTCTGACCGATCCGAAGGTCCGCCAGGCGCTCAACTACGCGATCGACAAAGACCTGATCGTCAAGAACGTCTTTCTCAGGCGAGCCGCGGTGCTGAACGGCCCGGTCCCACCGGTCCTACCCGCCTCAGGCCGGGCCACGCCCTACGGCCTGGACCAGGCCCGAGCCCGGCAGCTCTTGACTGACGCGGGCGTCGCCAACCTGGAGCTGCCGCTGCTTGGCCCCCGCAACCGCTTTCCCCGCGACGTCGAGCTGCTCACCGAAGTCAGTCGACAGCTTGCGACGGTCGGCGTCAAGACCCGGCTCGAGGTGCAGGACTGGTCGCCATACGTCGCGGCGCTCGTCAAGCCACGGATCGAGTCGACCGTGCGGCTGGCGCTCCAGGGCTGGACGAGTCCGTCCGCCGACCTCTATGGGGCGCTCCAGCCGCTGTTCTCCTCCGCCGAACAGGTGCCGGCCGGCTCGAACGCGGCGTTGTACGAGAGTCGCGCGTTCGACGACGCGCTGGCGCAGGCTGTGAAGGCCGGCAACGCGTCCGACCAGGCTCGCTTCTTCGGCCAGGCGCAAGAGACAGTGCGAGACGACGCTCCCTGGATTTTCCTCGTCTCGCCGAACGCGCTGATCGCCCGCCACCGCGGGCTTGGAGGCCTGCGCTGGTCGCCCCTGGACGGAGCGATCGTGACGGAGGAGACCGCGCTCGCAGCCGACGTGCCGCCCATCGCCTACCTGGAGCGCTCGAAGCGGTAGAGCGCGTACGCGCCTGGTCGATCTGGCGGCGGTCCCAGCAACTGAAGCGGCAGGCGGTCCATGTCGAGGTACTGGCGTCCCGTGAGGATCGTGATCACTCCGGGCTCGTCGTCAAGCTCGTCTTCGAGACGCTTGGCCGTCAGCTTGTAGTCCTTGACCGGGATCTTTCGGAGGGTCAGGAGGTACGACAGCGCGCGAAGCTCGCTGACGCCGGCGCCCTTCTCGCCGCCGAAGCTTTCGTCCAGGACGACCGTCTCACCAGGCTTCCGCGCCTGGGCGATCTGCTCCGCGAAGCGCATCGCCCGATCGTTCGTGTCGGCCTGCTCGATCGCGCGCGCGGAGTACCGCGACAGCAGGACCGGCGGAACGAGCACCATCGCCAGGGCAGTGACTCCTGCCAGAACGCTCCAGACGGCCCCGCGCGCGCTCGCGGCCGACGCTTCAGACCCGACGCCGCGTTTCCGACCGGGCGCGAACCGTCGCCGGAGGCCGAGCAGCGCGTCCAGGGCCGGGACGGCCAGGGCTGCCAGCAGGATCGGCAGGATCGGCATCAGGTAGCGACTCGCCACCAACGTGCGGAACTTCGGGTTCGCGGCCGGTAGGAGCAGCAGGAACGAGATGCTCAGCAGGAGCGGCAGCCAGTTGTCCCGGCGCATCTGGTAGACGATCCCGGCCACGGCGAGCACGCTCGCGGCCCAGAGCAGCGGATCGAGTAAGAAGCCCCACGGGGCCGGCCGACTGTCCACCGCTCCAGCCAGCATTCGCCCCAGCAGCAGCAGCTCCGCCGCCAGTCCTGCCAGGTAGCCAGGCGATGCGTCGGCGTCCTGAGTGTATTGCTGCTTGATTCGCGAGGCCGTGATGACGGACTCGAAACCTGTGCTCACATTGTAGAGGAGCATGTTGCCGTAAGCCGCGAGAAAGGCGAGCACAGCCAGGTACGGCCAGGGCGTGCGCAGCGTCCGTGGCGCTTTCCACGCCACGAAGACCGCGGCCCCCGGCAGCAGCAAGACCGCCAGCGGGTGGGTCTGCACCGCCAGGCCGAAGAGCAGGCCGGCCAGGACCAGCCAGCGCGGCGCGGTCGCGCCCCGCCAGAGCGCCCAGGCCGCCGCCGTGGTGAAGAGCGGCGTCAGGCAGTTCGACCAGGCGATGTGCGAATTGATGGCGATATGCGCGCCATTCACCGCCAGGAGCAGGCCCGCGAGCAGGCCAGCCCGCGCGCCGCCCCAGGCTCTGCCAAGCAGGTAGGTCGCTCCGACAGTCAGGACGCCCACGACCAGACTCAAGGCGCGAGCTGCCACCGCGTCCGGTCCGAACAGCGCCAGCATGCCGGCCACGAGATAGTTGAACAGCGCCCCGTAGTAGGCGTCGTAATTCGTGAGAGGGAAGCCCTCGCCCCGCGCGATCTGGAGGCTCCAGATGACCTCCAGGCTCTCGTCAGTGAAGCGCGGGATCGTGCCAAGGAACGGCAGGCGAACCAGCAACGCCAGGATGAGCAGGCCGCTGAGCAGCAGGGAGCAGCGTCGCATCACAGGTCCTGCGCCGGCTCACGTCTGCCGAGTAGTCCCCGGATTTGCAACGTGCCCCCCGAGTCGTTATCCTGAGCCGCCATGTCACACTGTCGCCTGCTGGTGTTGGACAAGCAGGGATTCTCTCACGATTACGAGATTGACCGAGTAGACGAGCTGGTCGGTCGGGCTGACACGATCTTCTGGCTTGACGCGGCAGACCCAGGCCAGGAAGAGCTGGAGGTCCTCCAGCGGGAGTTTGGCCTGCACGAGTTGGTCGTCGAAGATCTCGTTCGGCGGCGGCAGCGACCGAAGATGGAGATGTACGACCGCTACATTTTCGCGGTCTTCTACGGCGCGCGAGACCCCAGCCTGTACGAAGTCCACATGCTGATCGGCTCGAACTACTTGCTGACGGTCCACCAGGGACAGGCCGACGAGCTGGCTGATGTGGCAGATCGCTGGCAGCGTCAGGCCCCTAGACTGGCACCGGACGTCGGCGTGCTCGTCTACAACCTGCTTGACACGCTGGTCGACAGTTACTTCCCGGTTGTGGACAACATCACCGAGCAGGTTGACGACCTCGAGGAAGAGATCCTGCGCAGCCGGTCCCCGCTGCAAGTCCGCGACTTGCTGGACCTCCGGCGCGACCTGCTCCGGTTCCGGCGGGTGCTCTCTCCTCAGCGCGACGCCCTGAACGTGCTCGCCCGCCGCGACGATCCCCTGTTCGGAGGCGACACAGTCGTGTACTTCCAGGACGTCTACGACCACTCCCTGCGCCTGCTGGAGAGCGTGGACCTGCTGCGCGACCTGCTCTCTGGCGCGCTCGAAGTCCATCTTTCGTCCGTGTCGAACCGTCTGAACGAGAGCGTCCTGAGGATGACAGCCCTGACCATTATCCTCATGTCCGTTACCCTCATAGCGGGCGTCTACGGCATGAACTTTGACGTCATGCCAGAACTGCGCTGGCTGCTCGGCTATCCCTACTCCATCGGTCTGATGGCGCTCATCGGCTGCGTGCTCACCTGGTGGTTCAAGCGGATCGGCTGGCTCTGATCGCGATCAGTGCTGGAGCACGCCGCCGCTCGCATCCAGGCAGGCGCCAGTGATCTGGCCGGCCAGGTCCGAGCAGAGGAAGAGCACCAGCCCGGCCTGCTCCTCCGGGTCGCCGACCCGCCGGACAGGGATGTTCACCAGGCGCTGGCGCAAGTAGTCCGGGTTCGCCTCCAGCCGCCCGCGGACTCGGGGCGACATCGTCCAGCCCGGCAGTGTGGCGTTGACCATCACGCCGAACTCCGCCACCTCGCGCGAGAGATGCTTGGTCAGACCCATCACGCCCGCCTTGGCGGCCGCGTACAGCGCCGAGCTCAGCCGGCCGGAGCCCTGGCCAGCAGAAGACCCCACGTTGACGATGCGGCCTGAGCCCTGCGTCTTCATGATCGGTACCACCTGCTGGCAGCAGAGGATCACGCTGGTCAGATTGGCCGCGCACACCTCCTGCCACTCGGCCTCGCTGTACTCCTCGAGTCGGGCGCTGCGCGCGAACCCACCGGCACAGGTCACCTGGATGTCGATCCGGCCGAACCGCCGGTGGGCCCCGCGCACCATCTCGACCACGTCGGAAGCGATGGTCACGTCGGCCGGCTGAAAATATGAGTCTGGCGCCTCGGCTGCGCACGCGGCCGCTACGACCTCGCCACGCTCGCGATTGCGACCGACGACGGCGACGCGCACGCCGTTCGTGGCCAGCATGCGGGCGATGCTCTCGCCAATGCCGGCCGTTGCACCCGTCACGATCGCCGAGCGGCCGCGCAGCTCGCGGAACACCGGCGTCCACTCCTGCGTCAAGCCAACCTCCTGCACGCGGAACGACACGGCATACACGTCGGCATACGAGTCGACCGGCCGCTCCGTCGGATAA
>JADZDV010000392.1 GCA_020850915.1 Chloroflexota bacterium
GAAGCGCGCTCCCGCTGCGCCACAGGCCCGTCGGGCTAAGAATACCAGAGATTTCGCGACCCGAGCAACGGCCGCGGCGGCCGAGCAGGCCAGGCCAGATGCGCGGTCGGCAGCCTCAGCCGTTGCCGCCGGGGCGCAGGGCCGCGGCGGCGGAGGAGTGCAGGTAGGTCACGGCCGCCTGGAGCTGGGGGTCTGACTCCGGGGTGACCGGCTGGCCGGGCTGAAGGGCCAGCGAGATGTCCGGGGCGAGTCCTGTCTTGTCGATCCCGGTCTTGTTCGGCGTCAGCCACACGGCCGATGTCACCCGCATCCCAGAGCCGTCCGAGAGGCGATGCACCGTCTGGACCGAGCCCTTGCCAAAGGTCTGTTCGCCCACCAGCACAGCCCGACCACCGTCTCTCAGCGCTCCGGCCACGATCTCCGAGGCGCTGGCGCTGCCCCTGTTCACCAGGATCGCCACCGGCACGCTCGTCGCCACACCGCCCGGCTTGACTCTCAGCTCCTCCTGGCGACCGTCGGCGTACTGCTGGTACACCACCACCCCGTCCGACAGGAACTGGCTCGAGACGTCCACCGCGGCGGTCAGGTAACCACCGGGGTTGGATCGCAAATCCAGCACGATCCCGCGGGGCTGCTTCTCCAGCAGCGACCGCAGAGCGTTCGCGGTCTCCACCCCGCTCTGCGCCGTGAACGATGCGATCCGCAGGTACCCGATGTCCGTCCCCTCCATGCGGCTCTTGACCACCTCCATCTTGATCTCGGAGCGGACGATCTCAAACGTCAGCGGATCGACCACCCCTTCCCGACGAACGGTGATCTTCACTGGCGTGCCACGCCTGCCCCGGATCAGCTTCACCGCCTGGTCGAGGTCGGGCGCGCTGAGCGGCTGGCCGTCCACCGCCACGATGATGTCGTTCGTCCGAATCCCCGCCTGCTCGGCTGGCGAGCCGTCGAGCGGCGCGACGACCCGGATGTGGTCGTCCTTGAGGTCGATCTGCACGCCGATCCCGTCGAAGTGCCCCTCGAGCTGGTCCTGGCTCGCCTTGAACTCGGCCGGCGGACTGAAGCGGGTGTGCGGGTCGTCGACGCTCTCCACCAGGCCCTTGACCGCCCCGTAGGTCAGGGCCGTGTCGTCCACCCTGGAGCGGTTGTAGAACTCGCCCTTCAGCAGGCTCCAGGCTTCCCAGAACACCCTGAACTTCTGGGCCTGAGCTGAATCGAGCGATCCGTCAGCCGTGGCGAACGGCCCCGGCGCGAGATGCAGGGCCGTCGAGAGCGATCGCAACGCGCCGATGACAGGGCGCGTCCCGCTGACGGCGTCAACCTGCCCGAAGACGTAGCCCCCCAGGAAGGCGAGTGAGAACCAGAGCAGCCCCAGACACAGGGCGACGGCCATTCGAGCGCGGGGAGGCTGATGCGACAAGTGGCTACCTTCGCCTCGATTGTACGGGCCGGCCGGGGCTCAGGGCAACGGACGCTGCCTCACCTTCGACCGTCGCTCCAGTTCGTCGATCAGCTCCTCGGGCGTCGCCGAAAACTCGTCGAATGCTTGACGTAAGTGCGAGACCTCGTAGTGCGCGTAGATCCTCTTGGTCGTCTCGGGCGAGGCATGGCCGAGGATGTCCTGGACCTCGGAGAGCCTCGCGCCCCGGTTCAGCAGCACGCTGGCCTTGGCGTGCCGAAAGTCGTGCGGTGTGATCGGCACCCCGGCGATCGTCGCCCATTTCCGCACCACCGCCCAGACCCCGTTTGGCTTCATCCGCAGGTTCAATCCGCCAGGCTTCGGTCTGGGCCGCCCGCGATCGTGGCGCAGGAACAGCGGGCGGTAGCTGTCGTTCCGCGCCTCGAGGTAGCGGCGGATCGTCTCCAGCGTCGGCTCGTCGAAGAAGACGATCCGCTCGCGCTCGCCCTTGCCGGAGATCAGCGCCTGGTCGCTGTTCCCGTCGTCGAGGTCCGCCCGATTCAGCGCCGCGAGCTCCGCCCGTCGCATGCCGGTGCAGAACAGCGTTCGGATGATCGCCCGGTCGCGCAGCAGCTCCAGCTTCGCGTCCCGCTGAGCCGGGTCGGCGGGAACGGGCGCCTGCTCCACGTCATGCACGACGATCGGCAGCCGACGGTCCACCCGGGGCGTGCGATACGGCACGCGCCCCGCGACCTCCTGGAGATTGGCTCGGGCCTCCTCAAAGCTGGTGCCCGGCGGCGCGATCCGCCGACGCACCAGGAAGCGGAAGAACGCTCGCGCCCCGGCCACGTACGTCTGCACGGTGAAGCGATGGTCCTTGCCGTACGCCTTCACCAGCCAGGTGTAGAACCGCTCGAGCAGGTCGGTGGGCAGGCGGTCGGTCGTCGGCTCGGGCGGCACGCGCTGGTCCGTCTGGAGGTACTCGGCCAGACGACGCAGCGCGCTGGCGTAGGTGCTCCTGGTGCGAGCCGACTTGCCGGCAAGCGTCTCCAGGAACTCCAACACCGCCTCGTTAACCAGCGGGTAGGAGGTCGGCTCGGGCGCGATGGTCATGCCGTCCCCACCACGAGCGCCGAGCCGCCGCAGATGATCGCGATGCTCGCGGCCAGCTTCCAGCTTGGCTGCTCCTGGCGGCGCATCAACAGCGTGCCCACCAGCAGCGACCAGACCGGCTCCGTGGCCCCGAGCACGCTGGCTGTCGAGACGCGTGAGCGCTCATACGCGTAGAAGATGCAGTACTGCGACGCCGTGGTCAGCAGCCCGGCCAGGACAATCGGCCACGGAAAGCTCCGCTGATGGGCTCGCGCCAGTTCCGTCCACTGCCGTTGCCGTGTCGAGGTCGCCACGAACGCGGCCAGCGCCACACCGCTCCCGACGAGCGCGCCGGTCATCGACGTGGCGCCCAGCTCCACCCCGAGCTTACGGTACACCTGGCCGGCTCCGAAGAAGATCGCCGCCGTCATGCCCAGCCCGATGCCGATCGCCACGCCGCGCCGGCTGCGCCCCTTCGGCGGCAGCACCAGCTCCCCTCGCCCGGTCTCCGCGCTCAACAGCCAGAGGCCCAGGACGACCACCCCCGCGCCGGCGAGCGCCCGCGGCTGGACGCGCTCGCCCAGCATCAGGTAGGCCATGGCCACGGTGATGACCGGCGACGTCACCCGGTAGGAAGCCGCTCGCGCCGCGCCGATGTAGGCGATGCTCGACCAGAGCGCCGAGCGGCCAAGCAGCGAGGTCAGGCCGCCAGCCGCGACCAGCGCCAGCAGCGCGGACAGTGTGAGATCGAACCGCCCATTGAGCCACGCCTCCGCCACAACGAGGACAACGTAGCTTCCCGCGTTGATCGCGCCCACCGACAGCAGCACGTTCAGCGTGCTCCACCCGTCGTCGTGGGCCCGGCGGACCGCGACGTGGCCGGCGCCAAACAGCATCGCCCCGATCAACGCGAAGATCTCGCCTGGCATGGTGTCTTCGCCAGTGTACCGGACCCCCGGGTCGGTGCCGACCGAGCCGTGTCACCTTCGCGTCACGCCAGGCTCCGAGCTGCTTCGCTACCTCCCGATCGCTTCCGCGGGACCTGGCAATTCACGCGGCTGCCTGTCACGCCAGGCTCCGAGCTGCTTTGCTACAGTTGGCCGGTCTTCCCTACGCCCTTGCCCGGAGAGGCGCGCCAGGTCGATGCCAGCCGTTCGGTCGAGAAAGCCATGATCCAGGTCCCGACCAGCACGCCGCCCCCCGGCGCGTCCGCCCTACCCCTCGCGGAACGGGGGGCTGCATCACGCTCACTCGGGCTGCTCCACTGGTCGCTGCTAGCGGCTCTCCTGCTGTCGGCCATCGCCTGCCGCCTGGTCAACGTCGGACTCTACAGCGGCTCCTATCCGGAGGGTGTTCGAGCGGCCCAGCTCCTGCTCCTGAGCCTCGGCTTCCGCCCCTTCCGTGACATCTTCTCCGACCAGGGCCCCTGGCTGCTGGACCTGCTCCACCCGGGCGTCATGTTGTTCGGCGACAACCTCGTCGGCGTACGCGCGGTCGTCATCGCCGCGTCGCTCCTCGGCCTCCTCGGCGCCTACGCCGTCGTGCGCCAGCTTGGCGGTCGCGCCGCCGCCCTGGCAACCGTCGCGCTGCTGGTCCTATCGACCACCTACCTCCGTTTCTCGCGACTGGCGGTTGCTGAGCTGGTCGCCCTCGCGCCGGCTCTCTTCGCCCTGGCCGCCGCCGCTCGCTTCGCGGACACTGGCCGCCGCCGCTGGCTTGTCGCCTCCGGCGTCCTCTACGGCGTGAGCCTGCTCGCCAAGCCGATCGCCTTCGGCATCGGCCCGGCCCTCGCCCTGGCCGTCCTCTGGCATCGCGACCGCTGGCGCACGCTCGCCATCCTGGTCTCCTCCACCACGCTCACGGTGTTGATCGGCACGCTCGCGGTCGGCCTGCCGGACATCATCCGCCAGATCCTGGTCTTCCGACTCCAGAGCCGCGCCGTCGAGGGCTGGAGCCTGGCGGCCAACCTGGCCCGCGCGCGCGAGCACCTCGCCGAGGAGGGGCTGCCGCTCTATCTGCTCGCCGCGCTCGGACTCGCCCTCGCCCTGCGCCGACGTCGAACCTGGCCGCTCGCTCTCTGGCTTACGCTCTCCTTCGCCACCATCGCCATCCACAGCCCCCTCCACGCCAAGCACTTCACCCTGGCCGCCGTGCCGGCCGCGCTGCTGGGCGGACTACCGTTCCAGGCGTTGCTGGACCCTGCGTCACGCGTCCGCCGCGACCTGCCGACCGTCACAGCGGCCATCGTCGCCGCGCTGCTCGCGCTCGTCTACCTCGCCAGCCTCCCGGGCGTGCTGGCCAGAGACCAGCGCTTGCTCGTCTCGACCGATCTGTTTGACAACGACGCCTCGGCGCCCTGGTACGGGGATGCCATCGCCACTCTCACGCGCGCCACGCCGCCCGGCAGCTTCGTTGTCACGGAC
>JADZDV010000393.1 GCA_020850915.1 Chloroflexota bacterium
CAACTTCACCGTCTCGCGTCCGTTGGTCGCGACGTCGGTCTTCAGGTCGCCAATATACAGCGCCAGCATGGGGCAGTTCTCGACGCAGACTGGTAGCTTCCCAACCTCGGTGTTGTGGACGCAGAGGATGCACTTGCCCACGGTTCCCTGCTGCTGAGGCACCGGGAACTCCGGCATGGGCTGAGAGAGCGAGGCGGGCGCCGCGGGCGGCTCGCTCCAGTTGAAGTAGCGGGCCTCGTAGGGGCACGCGGCCATGCAGGTGCGGCAGCCGATGCAGGTGCTTTGATTCACCAGGACCACCCCTTCGGGGTTCATGAAGGTTGCCGCGACGGGGCAGACCTTCACGCAGGGAGCGAGCTCGCACTGCATGCAGAGACGCGGCATGAAGTGCGCCTGCCCGTTGGCGCTCGTCATCGGATAGACCTTGATCCAGGTCTGGTTTTCGGCCAGGTAGTGGGCCTTCTGACAGGCCCGGGTGCAGGAGCCGCACCCGTCACAGCGCCGTAGATCGACGACGAAGGCCCACTCGTGGACCGGCTCCATCGCCGCGGCCGGGCCCGCATCCGCTCGCTGATTGAGCAGCGCGCCGCTCACGGCGGCGCCGGCCGACGCGGCAGCCGCGACGAGGAGTCGCCGGCGGGAAGGCATTTGTGGTGGTTTGCGTATCCTCACCTGGAGCTCCGGCTGACCGCGGACACGCCACTCTGAGCTGCTGAAGCTGAACCCAGGATAGGGATACAGACTGAAGAGATACTGAGTCCGTCCTGAGCGCTCGCTGAGGGGTCACGGCACATTGGGGCTCAGCCGGGCCTCAGCCAGCGCTCAGGGTTCTCTCAGGGCCGTCGCCTATGCTGATCGTAGAGGCGGCGCTTCGCACGCCGTAGCCTGGCGATTCGATCGAAGGACGACCGGTTCGACAGGAAATTGGCAAAAGACCTGACGGATATGAGAGTGTGGGATGTGAAGATGTAAGGAGGCAACGACGATGCGAAGTGCAGCCATCGCGCTCAGTATCGTGGGGCTCGTAGCACTGGTGGGCATCGGCGCCGTCACCGCGGCCCGCCCTTCGACCGAGACGGCGCACCTCGTATCTATGGAGGACAGCGCGCGGGCGCTGGAGCAAGCCGGAACGTCGATGCAGGCGCACGGGGAGGCGATGAGAGCTGAGGCGGAGCGTGCCGGCGACGAGCAGTTGGCTGCCCGGGGCGAGCACTGGGTCAACGACGGAAAGGAGCTGGTGCAGCGGGGCCGCTGGCTGGTGGTAGACCCGATTGCGCCGAGCAATTTGCTCACGCCTCCCAGTCAGCTTTCGGCAACCAGGAGCTGGGGTGACCTGCTCAGCACGAGCGGAGCGATGCTCCACGATCCGAGCCGGGCGCGTAATGGCCTGGACCTGGACGCCCTCCGCTGGAACGGTCTCGCGATGCAAGCGGAGGGGCGGATCATGACCGAGCACGGCCAGACGATGGCCGGCGAAGCCGACACGATGGCGTCCCGTCACGCCGTGAGCGGACCGGGCGCCGCCGCGGTGCGGCAAGCGGCTCAAACCATGCAGCAGGTCGGCAAACACCTCGAGGGCAACGGACAGAGCATGATTGACTACGCCGACCGTCTGCGGCGGACACTCGGGAACTCCTGAATGGATGCTCTCTGTAAGCAGGCAGCCTGCCCTGAAGAAATGGGAGGGCCGAAATGACCAGGTGGCGCTGGCTAGCGCCTGTGACCATCGTCGGGGGCGCGATCCTCGCCAGGCGCTTCGCACCGCGCTTCAGGCAGGCTGTCGCCAATATACACGCCTTTGACCTGCCGAGCGCGGCCGTCTACGATGCGCTCGTCACGCCGCTGTTCGACCGGCTCTATGCGCGCATCGCGCTGGAGCTGGCACAGCAGTTTCGATCTGGCCACATCCTGGAAGTCGGCGGGGGATCTGGCCGGGTGGCTGTGCGCCTCGCCCAGCGCGTTCCCGACCTGCAGATCACTGGCGTAGATCTGGCGCCGGACATGGTGGAGCGTGCCAACCAGCACGCGGCTGTCGCTGGCCTCATGCCCCGCGTGCATTCGCTCGTGGGAGACGTCGCTTCGCTGTCGTTTCCCGACGCGCACTTCGACGGCGTGTACAGCACGTTCTCAGTCCACCACTGGAGCGAGCCGGCGAAGGGCATGGCCGAGCTCTACCGCGTGCTGAAACCCGGGGCGGAGGCCTGGATCTACGACATCCCGCCCTGGCTACGGCGGAGCTTTCATGCCGGGCCCGAGCTGGGCACGCTGGTTGCCGCGAGCCCATTTGGCGGCGGCGTTGTCGAGATCTTCCGCGTGCGGGGCATTCCAGCCTACACCCGTCTGGTCGCGCGGCGAGACGGAGCCTGACCGCGCCGCTATACTCAGGCAATCCTCAGCCTCGACTCATCCCACCATCAGCTTGCTTCTCTAACGTTCCTGTCCTGAGTCTATCTGCTCCGGCCAGCCATGACGGTAGGTCGAGAGCGCAGAGGAGATAAGCCAATGACCTCGCTTTCCAGCTCGCTCCTGCTCCGCGGAGCGCTGTTCGGGGCGTTGATTCTCGGCACGACTGTGTGGAGGAGCACCGAGCCGGCCATGGCCCAATCCGCTGACGCGGCGCATCAGGGGGTGGTCCAGGGAACGGTGTGGGTGGCCGACGAGGACGGCGAGGGTCTGACGGTGGTGGACGCTGCCACCAACCAGGTGGTCACGCGGCTCGTCGGCATCGAGGGGCCGCACAACGTCCAGGTGGCGCCGGACGGGCGGACGGTCTGGGTGGTCAGCGGCCACGGAGCGCTGGCGGCAGCCATCGACGCGACAACCTACAGCCTGCTTGGCGTCGTCCCAACCGGGAAGAGCCCGGCCCACGTGGTCGTCACCCCCGACGGGAAGACAGTCTACGTGACAAACGGAGGGGACAACACGGTCACGGCGATCGACGCGGCAACCATGCACACGATCGCGACGATCCCGGTCGGCGAGTACCCGCACGGGCTGCGGCCAAGTCCAGACGGCCGGTGGGTCTACGTGGCCAACGCGAAGAGCACGACCCTGAGCGTCATCGACACCACGACGAACGCCAGGGTGGCCGACGTGGAGGTTGGCAAGCAGCCGGTCCAGGTGGCATTTTCCCCGGATGGCGCGACGGTCTACGCCTCGCTGAATGGCGAGAACGCGGTGGCCAGAGTGGACGTCGCCACGGGGGCGCTCGTCGGCAAGGTCGCGGTAGGCGTGGGACCGATCCAGGTGTTCGTCTCACCGGATGGCCGCAACCTCCTGGCAGCCAACCAGAACACCCGCGACAATCCCAGCACGACCGTCTCGATCGTCGACACCGCGACCTTCTCGGTGGTCAACACGGTAGAGACGGGTCTGGGTGCCCACGGCGTGGTGATCGATCCGTCGAGCCGACATGCCTTCGTCACGAACATCTATGGCAACGACCTGGCCGTCGTGGACCTCATCGAGCAGCGTGTCGTGGCGAGGATTACGACCGGCGCCGAGCCAAACGGCGTCAGCTTCTCGCCGCTGGTGCCAGCACCGGCTCCCGCGCCGGAGATCAGACTGGACCTACCGGAGCATGACGAGAACAAGATGCCCGGTATGCAGCACTGAGATGCTCCTTCTCGCGTAGCACGGGCGGCAGTCGCCGGCCCTTTTTTGCGGCTGCCGGTGGTGCCAGGCTTTCTCAGCCTCTATTCAGGTTCGACTCAGCAACGACTCAGCAACGACTGTTACTCTGCGCGGCAAGTGAAGACCGCGGTCGCGCGTCACGCGCGGCCACAGCGGGTGTCAAGACCAGCGGCCCCCCCTGCCAAGCGGCAAGCTTCAATCTTCCACTGAGGTAAGCTGATGCGTCGAATTGCTCTACCGGTCGGCGTGGTCATGGCTCTGGCGCTCGCCAGTCCTGCCCTGGGAAGCGGCGGCGGCGCTCCCACGATCGTCGACCTGCGGGCTGGCCCGCATACGATTACAGTGCACAACGACTCGCCCCGGCTTGGCACCGGCCCCAATCTGGTGACGGTGGATATCCCGACACTACGGGGCGGGGATGTCGAGCTTCAATTGGAAGGCCCAGGCGGGCAAATCGTCCACGTACCGCTCCAGCCGCTGGTCTTCCTCGATGGGCCACCAGACGCGCACGACCTCATGGCCGAGCATGTTCACGGCGATGTGCAAGACGCGGCCAACGACACCCACGCTACGATCGACGTTCAGCATGGCGCGGTCAGCGACCCGCACAGCGCTGTCGACGACCATCAAGCCGCACCGGTGCCCGCTAGCTCAGCCCCGTCCGTCCCGCTCCCGCGAGCGCTCCAGCGCATGGGGCTGGCCCAGACCGCGGCCGCGGCTGAACCGTCCGAGGCTGAGCGCGCGATGCCTGGCATGGCCGAGGACGCCGACCACCACGCTGCGCCGAGCAGCCAGGTCAACAGTCAGGTCGCGAGCGATGCGCACGGCAACGACGCCCCTGCGCCAGAGGATCATTCCAAGATGTCCCCTGCCCAGATGGATCATTCGCGGATGACCGCATCGGAAATGAATCATGCTCAGATGAACGGGACACAGCCGCCCACTTCGCAGCCGCCCGCTTCGCAGACAGACCATTCCAGGATGACCTCTTCTGATATGGCATCGCACGGCTCGGAAGCGACGTCTCATAGCACGGCGGACGCGGGCTCGATGGATCGTCACGACGCCGGCGCGCAAACGACTCCGCCCGCGCCCGGCAATCAAGTGG
>JADZDV010000394.1 GCA_020850915.1 Chloroflexota bacterium
ACGGTGTACGGAGCGGTCAAGCAGGGCGTGATCGGCTTCAGCCGGGCCCTCGCCCTCGACTTGAAAGACTACGACGTCACGGTCAGCACGGTGATCCCCGGGCCGACGGCCACCGACCTCCGTAGGCGCGCCGCGCCGGACGAGGACCAGAGCACCATCATGCGACCCGAGGACGTCGCGGAGGCGATCCTCTTCCTGGCCACCCGGCCGCCCAGGGTGATCATTCAAGAGATCACCATTCAGCCCCGAGTCAGCCTCTGACCCGCGGAGCGGGCACAGCCGGACCTGGGGCTCGCCTGAGCGTCTAGCGGACCGCGGTCACCTGGAACGTGCCGCTTGCCGAGAGGGTCGGTGGCATGTGCGGCAGCGTCCGGTCCGGGTACTGACGCGCGCCGATGGCGGTCACCCGGATGCTGTGAGAGCCGACGTCAGGGCGTGGGAGCTGGGCGACCGGTCCCCACGCGTCACCGAGCCGCTGCCCGTCGACCTCCCAGGCAAAATCGAAGAGGTCGCTGAACGGCGGATCCAGGTACGCCGTGAACGTCATCAGGCTGAACTGGTTTGGCGTACCCGGCTCGATGTTCAGGCTGAGCGAGTAGCCGCCAGCGGTGACCGGTGGCGCCGTGTTGGCCGGCGCCAGTTCGGCACGCAGGGTATAGGAGTGAGCCTCAGCCCCCGGGTACGTCTCCGGCGCCAGGGTGCGTACGACGACGATGTAGGTACCCTGCTCCAGCCGGTCAACGATGATCTCCGGCGCTTCGAGCTGGCCCTGGGCGATGCCGCTACGGTCGGAGCTGTCGATCTGGCGCAGCCCGGTCGCGTCGAACAGCCGCATGTCTGACGGATGCCAGAGGTCAGTGAGGGTCAGGTGGACCTGCGCGCCGCCAGCCGGCACCTCCAACCGGTAGGCATCCTGATCCGTCGGCGTCTGGAAGAGGCCCTGGACGACTGCGCCACGTCCGAGCGAGCAGGCTTGCGCCGCGCCGTCGTTCGGCTCCGGGCAGACATCGTTCAGGACGATGGGGGGTGGTACGCCCTGCGCAAACGCCGGCAGCGCCAGCAGCATTGCCGCCAGCCCGGCTGACAGGATGAGATACCGACCAGCGTGACCCATAGTTCGCTCCCGTGCAGCACGCCAAGGCCGGCGCGCGTTGACGAACTAGTCTAACAGACGCGCCATTCGCACCCCCGAGACCGTCGCACGCGTCGCGCGGGGAGGCGACTACCCCAGATAGACCGGGTCTGGCTGGCACCAGTAGCTTGCGATGATGTGGAGGAGCGTCCGGTAGTTCTTCTCGTGGATGCTCGAGTGTGCCGAGCCAGGCATCACCGCGAAGTGCTTGTCCGCGTTCGGCAGCAGCCGGAAGAACTCCAGCAGGTCGTCAAACCCCGCGATGCCGTCAAACTGGCCGCGTGCGATCATCACCGAGCAGGTAATGTTCCGCGGGTCGACGAGCGGCAGGTTCTGGCACATGTCGATATACGTCCCGTTCGGGACCGAGTCGTCCAGCTCAACGATCGCCGCGGCAAACGCGTCCACCACGTCTTCCTCCGCGGTGCCCGGATGATCGCGCGTGAAGATCGTCTTGACGAACTCGGGATTGACCGGCCGGCGGTTCGTCGCGAGCAGCTCTGGCAGGCGCTTCCGACGCTGCTCCAGCGTGGGACTGCCTTCGCCTGTCCACACGAATGCGTCCAGCACCAGGCGCTTGACCCGGCCGGGGTTTCGCTCGGCGAACATCGCCGCGCGCAGGGCGCCTGACGAGATGCCATAGACGAGCAACGGCTGGTCGCCGCGAACCAGGCGGATCGCTTCAGCCACCGCCGCGGTATCGTCCGCGCCGTCCGCGACGTAGAACTTCGAGTCGCGCGACTTGTCCGACCGTCCATAGCCCTCACAGTCGAAGCACCAGACGTCGTACCCGAGCCGCGCGAAGTAGTCCATCATGGAGTACGCTTCGCCGCGCCCGGGAACGTGCAGGTCAAGGGTCGGGGTCGAGGCCATCGACGAGCCGTGGACCAGCAGGACGGTCCCGGCAAAGCGCCCCTCGCGCGAGGGGAGCAGCTTCTCCCAGGCCCAGATACGGATCTGGCCGCTCTCGTGCTGCTTGGTGACCCAGTGCTCCCGGCCAACGATCGGCTCGACGGCCTCTCGTCGCGCCTGCGTCGCTGTGGACTCGCTCATCAGTGCTGACCGCTCCTCTTCAGCGCGTAGACGACCCACGACTAATAGTCGTTCAGAATCTCGCCCGAGCGCGCTTTCTCGACAATCTCGTCCATTTTCGGGCCGAGGTCGACGCCCAGCTCCTGGGCTCGCTTCTTCGCCCAGAGACCAACGTTCCGAGAGTCATTGTAGAACGACGAGTCCGTCGGCTTGCTCGTGTCGAACTCCGCCAGCCGGTCGCTTTCCTGGCGGTGCACGGCCGGAGCGGTGAAGCGCCGCCTGGCGCCAGCCCTGCCGCACGATTCACAGACGACAGACTCCGGCGGCTCATAGCCTCGCGACAGCACGCTCGTCCTTCGCCGACATTCCGCACAGGTGTACTCGTAGATTGGCATGCCCTGACTCCCGCGGTCAGAAACTCAGCTCGCGACCCACGTCGACGACCAGGCTCGCGAGCAGGTCCACCGCTCGATTCAGCTTCTCTCGCGCCTCTTCGGCGCTGTCTCCGTGGGCGACGATGTCCACTGGCAGCCTCTCCTGGTTTCGCGCGAGGGCGATGTAGCCCTTTCCGTAGGTGCCAGGGACGACGTCCATCATCTTGATCAGGAGCGGGGAGACTTCCGACTCCCACATGTTCACGTAGACGCGCTGGACGACGCTTCGCCCAGACGCCTCGGCGGAGAAATAGCTCTCCAGGTAGCGGCCGAACAGCGCCTCGAGCTCGGGCGGCGGGCCCGGTAGTACGAAGAACGTCGTCTCCCCACGAACCGCCCGGATGCAGGGGGCCCAGCCGGCCGGGTTCAGCAGCGCCTCGCTCCCTTCTGGGACCGTCGCCATCTTCACCAGCGCAGGCGTCAGCTCTTCCTCTCGCAGGTCCCGCCGTTTCAGGTAGTCCAGGATCGTCGGACGGTCCACCACCGTCCCGACACCCAGCAGCTCCGACAGGCACTCTACCGTCAGGTCGTCGGCCGTCGGGCCCAGCCCCCCGCTGGTGATCACCGTCCGAGCGCCCCGCTTCATCGCGTGCTCCAACGCGGTGGTTATCGCCTGCCCATCGTCCGGCAGGATGGTGATCCGCTGCACGCGGGCGCCGAGACTGGTGAGCTGCTGGGCCATCCAGAAGCTGTTGGTGTCCTGGATCTGGCCAATAACCAGCTCCGTACCGATGCTGAAGATCTCCACCGGCGACGTTTCCGACACAGCCCTGCCTTTCAGTGGGCCGCGGTCCAATCTGCCGCGGCCCACGGGATGAGCCCCGATATTGTACTGCCGAACCGGTCGGACAACAGCAATCGGCCCGGCGGCCGGGTGCATCCGAGCCATAGTGCAGGAGCCGCCGTCCACCGGTAGGGGTGGACGTTGTGTGGCGAGGGCGGCCACGGAGGACCGCCCCGACCGGGCTACTCGTCGTCCAGCGCGCCGCCCTGGATCGGGCGCGTCTCCGCCAGGGAGTGGACGCGAGAGACCGTCGCGGCGTGTGAGCCCGCCGCCTCCGTCGCCGCGGCAGCGCTGCGCCGGCGGCTGGCGAAGGCAAGCCGGAAGCCGAGCACGCCGCGCACCGCGATCACCGCGTCGTCGAGCAGGGTGTACATCGTCGGCACGAGCACGAGGGTCAGCAGGGTCGAGCTGATGACACCGCCGATGA
>JADZDV010000395.1 GCA_020850915.1 Chloroflexota bacterium
CAACCTGGCGCTCGTCCTGACAGGGGCGATGGCGACCACGCTGTGCGTCGGCCTCGCGGCGAACGTCCTGGCCTGCTTGCGCCGGGTCCCGACGCCGCGGCGGGCTGACTGGGTCTTCGGTCTGCTGGCCGGGTTCCTGGTGATGGTGGCCGGCAACCTTGACGGTCCGCTGGAGATCCTGGCGGCGCGCGGGTTCAACCCCCCCGGGTTCTGGGGCGCCGTCGGGATCAAGAACCTGAAGGCTGCGCCGTCCGGCAACTGGCTGCCTGTCGACGGAGGCTGGTGGTGGCACGGCTCTCGAGTGATCCCGACGATTCAGCCCGACGGGATCACCGAGTTCCCGTACTTCTCCTTTCTGCTGGGGGACCTCCATCCGCACTTCACCGCGCTCGCGCTCGACCTGCTGGTCCTGGCGTTGGTGCTGGCGCTGCTGCTGGAAGGCACGCCGCGCACGGACTGGCCCTGGCGGATCGTCTCAGGACTGGCGCTGGGCGTGCTGATCGCGGCGAACACCTGGGACGTGGCGACGTTCTGGCTGCTGTTCGGCGTTGCCAGCGCCCTGGTGCTGTGGCGCGCAGCGGGCGACTGGCGGATCGGGTGGCGCGTCCTGGGACCAAGCCTCTGGCCGATCGGCATCGCCATCGCCGGCTACTTCCCGTACTTCATCGGCTATAGCTCACAGCGACTCGGGCTGGCGTTCGTGACGAGCGGCTTCACACCGCTGGTCTCAGTGGGCATCATCTTCGGACCGATGCTCGCGCTCTGTCTGCTGCTGGTCCTTCGACCGGCGGTCGAGGGACGGGGCGTGGGCGCCGCGGCGATCCGGCCTGTCCTGGTGAGCGTGATGGTGGCTATCATCCTGCTCGCGGCCGGTCGTCAGACGCTCGCCGTGGCGGCCGGACTGCTCGGCCTGCTGCTCGTTCGGGCCTGGGGGGCGCTCCGGTCGTGGTCCCGGGCCGATGGGGAGGCCGGACGCTCGGTGAGGTCGGGTGGCACGGCCCCGGCCGAGGCGGCGCTCGTTTACAGCTACCTGCTGGCGGGGCTTGGCGTGGCGATTGTCGCGGCCGTTGAGGTGATCTACATTCGCGACGTGTTTGGCACCCGGATGAACACGGTCTTCAAGTTCTACTACCACGCGTGGGTGCTGCTGGGACTCGCCGGGGCCGTCGCGGCCGGCCTCTGGTGTCTCAGGACCGACTGGAGCTGGCGACCCGCGACGGCCCGCGTGCTGGCCGGCGGCCTGACCGCGACTGTTGTGGGGCTGGGGCTGGTGTACCCAGTCGCGAGCACGATGTCGAAGTCGAGCGGCTACCGCCAGCCGACGCTGGACGGAATGGCGTTCCTGAGTCGAGCCCGGCCGGGCGAGGCGGAGGCGATCCGCTGGCTCTCCAGCCAGGCGGGGCGGCCGGTCGTGCTGGAGGCGGTGGGGCCGGCGTACTCGGAGTTCGCGCGGGTGGCGACCTTCAGCGGCCTGCCGACGGTGCTGGGCTGGGACAACCACGAGAGCCAGTGGCGCGGGCCGCTGGTGGAGTTCGCGAAGCGCAAGCAGGACGTCGAGACGATCTACCGCCGGGGTGATGCGGAGACCGCCTTGCCGATCCTCCAGCGCTATGGCGTACGCTACGTCTTCGTCGGTGGTCTGGAGCGCGAGGCGTACGGCCGTGACGTCGAGTCGCGGTTCGCCCGCTGGCTCGAGCCGGTCTTCCGACGGGAAGGGGTGGCTGTGTTCGTGGTCCCTTCGGTCGGGGGAGAGACGTGAGCATCGCGCGGGCTGAGCGGTTCACGCTGGTCGTGGGCAGCGGTGGCTGGACGATACCGGGCACCGCCGTGGTCGCGGGGGGACTGCTGGCCGTAGCGTTCGCGCTGCGCTTCTTCGGGCTGGGCGAGCTGCCGCTCTCGCCTGGCGAGGCCGCGCGCGCGCTCGAGGCGCGGTCGCTCAACCTGGCAACGCACGCCGCCTACAGCGGCGCGCCGCTTGTGGTGAACCTGATGTCAGCCTGGTTCGTCCTCTTCTCCCAGGGAGACGGTCAGGCGCGGGCGCCGCTGGCGCTTGCCGGCGTGGCGCTCTGTCTCACGCCGTGGCTCTACCGGCCCTGGATCGGCCGCGCCGGCGCGGCGGTGGTGGGGGCCGTCCTGGTCGTCTCGCCGATGGGCGTGCTGGCGTCGCGCACTGTGGACGGCGCCGCTCTGGCGGCGCTGGCGCTCTCGGTTGGCGTTGCCTCAGCACTTCGTGCCTGCCGAGACGACGAGCCGCGCTGGCTCATCGTGCTCGGCGTGTCGCTGGCGATCGGGCTGGGGACGGGGGTGGACTTCCTGGGGGCCGCCCTCGCGGCCGTGCTGGGCGCGTCGCTGTGCCCGCCCGTGCGCTCGCTCGTGAGCGGGCCGGACTCGAAGCGCTGGGCGATCCGAGCGGTGGTCGTCGCCCTGCTGACCGCGATCGTCCTGGACACCCGCTTTCTGACCAGGCCGCCGGGTCTGTACGCCGGACTGATCGGTCCGCTGCCCGCCTGGCTGGGCGGCATCAGTCTGACCCGTCGGGCGCTGGGGCCGCTGTTGCTCGGCCTCGCCCACGAGCCGCTCCTGCTCGTGCTGGCGGTGGCTGGCGCCGTCAGCGCATGCCGGACGCCGTTCGGCCGCTTCCTGGGGTGCTGGTCGCTGCTGGCTCTCCTGCTCGGTGGGATCGGACCGGGCTCCGTGCTGGCGACGATCGCGACGGCGATCGTGCCACTGGCGCTGCTGGCGGGCTGCAGCGCCACGCGTCTGGTCCGGCTGGCGCCGCTGGGTCGGTCTGGCGTCCTGACGGCAGCGATCTGCCTGCTGGTGCCGCTGATCTGGCTGGTGCTGGCACTGAATCTCGCGCCTCGCGACGGTCCGCTGCCGTTCACGCCGCTGCTCCTGGCACTGGCCATCGCCATCGTCGTCGTACTCGTGGCGAGCAGTTGGCTGAGGCTGAACGAGGTGGGAGTGGCGGTCATCGGCGCGTTGCTCTTCGGACTGGGGATCGTCCAGGGCAGTCTGCTCGGCCGGCTGGACTTTGGCGGCTTCGAGCGGGGCGCGCCGATCTTCGGGACGGAGGCAGCCCGCCCAGAGCTGCGAGTGTTCGAACAGCAGGCGCGCGACTGGTGGCGTCAGGAGCCGACCGTCCCGATAGAAGTCGACGCGTCGCTCCGGCCGGTGGTCGAGTGGTCGCTGCGGGACGGGCCGCCGGTCCGCTGGATCCAGTCGGCGCCGGTGAATCCCGCGAGGTCGCTGCTGGGTGATGCCCTGGCTGGCGCGCGTCCCGAGGGCCGCTGGGTGCGAGTGGTGGTCGCCGAGCGCTACGGCGGCGGGCTGGAGGACCTGAAGCCGCGGACCCTGTGGAGCTGGCTGGCTCAGCGGCAACCGCTGATGAAGTCTGTCTCCGATGCTATACTGTACACGCGCTGACGCACCGTCAGCAGCAGCCCCGGCCATCGCGGGGCTTGGCGTGGAGCGCTAATGGCCCAGGTCGCGGACCGAGTGGCCTCGCGGCCCGAGCCCGAGCCAATCGAGCCCCAACCGACGCGCGAATTCGGGCTCGTCCTTCGGCCGTACCCGCTGGTCTTCGTCGCCCTGGTTGTCGTCGGCTTCCTGCTGCGGATCCACCGTCTCGGCGAGCGGGCGCTGCACCACGACGAGAGCCTTCACGCGGTCTACTCGTGGTACCTGTACGTCGGTCGCGGCTACGTCCACGACCCGATGATGCACGGACCGTGGCAGTTCCACTGGACGGCGCTGATCTACTTCCTGTTCGGGGACAGCGACTTCACTGCGCGTCTGGCGCCGGTGCTCTTTGGCACGGCGCTGATCTCCTTCCCGTACTTTCTGCGCCACGAACTGGGCAAGACCGGCGCGGTCATCGCGTCGATCCTGCTGACCGTCTCGTCGCCATTCCTCTACTTCTCTCGGTTCGCGCGTGAGGACATCTACGCCGCCACGTGGACCATGCTGATCGTCGTCGGGTTGTTTGGCGTCTTCCGAACGCGGCAGCGGAGCTGGTTCTACCTGGCGGCCTTCGGGTTTGCCGGGGCGTTCGCCACCAAGGAGTCGATCTACCTCACGTCGGTGATCTTCCTGGGGGCGCTGTTCGTGCTGAGCGCGCCGGTGCTGGCACCGGCCCTGAGCCGCCGGCTGGTGGAGAGGCCGCCAGGCTCCCGACTCGGCGAGCTGCTGGTGGCATGGGTCAGCATCGGCGACCAGGTCACCGGGGCGATCCGGGCGTACCCGCTGAGCGTCTGGCTGAAGTCGATCGCGCTGGTGGTCGGCTTCTGCGCCGTGCTGTTCACGACGTTCTTTACGAACATGGGCGACCCCTGGAACTGTCTTGTCGGTCAGAACCGGAAGTGCACGCCCGGTGGCCTGTGGACGGGCACGGTGGGGGCGCTGACGTACTGGATCGACCAGCACGATGTCCAGCGAGGCGGGCAGCCCTGGTTCTACTACCTGCTGCTGTTGCCGCTCTACGAACTTTTCACGCTGACACTGGCGGCGTGTGGCTCGATCTTCTGGCTGCGCGGACGCCGCACGCTGTTCTTCTGGTTCTGCCTGTTCTGGTTTACGGGCGCGCTGGCCATCTACTCCTATGCGGGCGAGAAGATGCCGTGGCTGCTGGTGCATATCAGCTCGCCGCTTACTCTGCTGGCGGGGATGGGCTTCGGCGCATGGCTCGAGCGGCTCGACCTGCACCGGCTGCGCCGCGCGCCCACCCTGTGGGTGTGGGGTCTCGGCCTGCTTGGCCTGGCCACGATCGTGGCAGGGGCCGCGCTTGGCGCGGTCGGCTCGCTGACGCAGCTCGAGCGGCAGACGTGGGTCCTCGAACGGGCCGGGATGCTCGTCGCGTTGCTGGGGATCATTGGCGGGATCTTCTACATCTGGCGTCGCTATCCCGAATCGCTGGTGGGCGCTGGACTGACGCTGTCGGTGCTGACCGCGCTGGCGGTCTTTCACGTCCACACGAGCTGGGAAGTAACCTACGCGCACGGCGACATCCCGGTCGAGATGCTGGTGTACGTCCAGTCGTCGCCGGACGTGCCGCTGACGGTTCAGGAGATCGAGCGGATCGGTTTCCAGACGGGGCAGGGCAAGAACCTGAAGATTCTGATGGATAACGGCTACAACGAGCGGGGTGAGGTCCACGAGGCGATCTCGTGGCCGTTCGAGTGGTATCTGCGCGACTACAAGAACCGGCGCTACTTCAGCCGGACGTTCGCGTCCGACATCAACCTGGCCGAGTACCCGGTCATTCTGGTGATGGGGCCCAACCTCGGCCCGATCCGTGACAAGCTGGGAGACTACAACGGGCAGAAGTACCGCCTGAACTGGTGGTATCCGGAGGACTACAAAGGCCTGGCCGCCGACAGCAGCGAAGGCGGGCTGTTCGGGATCAAGTGGAAGACGATCTGGAACGGATTGACGGACCCGGTGAACCGGGCCAGGCTGCTCCAGTACATCCTGTACCGCGAACCGCTCCAGCCGCTGGGAGCGCGCGAGTACTACCTGTTTGTCCGGAAGGAGGTCCCGCCGCTCGGCCCCGCGCCAGGCTCGCTCCGATCCGCGCCGTCGGCACGAGCGATCTCCAACGCGCCGCGCGTTGGGACGCTGGTTTCGCGACCGGACGGCAGCGCGCTGTTCGGACGGTCGGCAGACGGCACCTCGCTGCTCGTCGATCCGAAGGGCGTCGCGGTGGGGCCGGACGGTCGGGTGTACGTGGCGGAAGCGGGGGCGCACCGGGTGACGGGCTTCAATCCGGACGGCTCGATCGCGCTGACGATCGGGCGGCAGGGCGCGAACGACGGCGAGTTCAACGAGCCGTGGGGCGTGGCCGTCGCGGCGAATGGAGACGTGTACGTGGCGGACACCTGGAACCACAGGATCGAGAAGTTCGACCGGACCGGCAAGCTCCTGTTGAAGTGGGGCTCGTTCGCAGACACCAGGGGGCAGGTGAACGACAGGCCGGGCCAGTTCTGGGGCCCGCGCGACATTGCCATTGGGCCGGATGGGTCGGTCTACATCTCGGACACGGGCAACAAGCGCGTACAGGTGTTCGACGACCAGGGCCGGTTCCTACGGTCGTTCGGCGGTGAGGGAGCCGACCCCGGCAAGTTCCGCGAGCCGGTTGGGCTCGCCTTCGCGGGCTCGGACCTGCTGGTAGCGGACACCTGGAACAACCGTATCCAGCGGCTCGATCCGACGGGCAAGCCGCTGGCGCAGTATCCGTTCAGCGGCTGGGAGGGCCAGGCAACGTCGAACAAGCCGTACCTCGCGACAGATCGCCAGGGCCGGATCCTGGCGGCGGTCCCGAACAGAGGGACGTTGATCGTCCTCAACGCCGATGGCACGCCAGCCGCCACGCTTCAGGTCACGGCCGGGGCTGGCACGGGCCAGCCGGTCGGGGTCGCGATGGACCCGGACGCTGGCCAGGTCTACGCCGCGGACAGCACCGGCGGCGTGGTTGTCCGGCAACCTCTCCAACGATAGCGATCTCCTCAGGAGCGACCGATCACCGTGACCCACGAGAGCAGGCCGACCCTCTGCCCGGCTGCCGAGCGGACGCGGGCAGGTCGACGGGAATGCGATGTTCCGAGGCCAGGACGGTGACCCGTCCGCGGATGCTGCTCGGGGTGGCGATCAGCATCGCGCTGCTCGTGCTGGCGCTGCGGGCGATCGACCCGCGCGCCGTGGCCGCGTCGCTGGCGAACGCTAACTTCGTGTACCTCGTCCCGGCCGTGCTGGTCTACTTCGTCGGCGTGTGGCTGCGGGGTATTCGCTGGGGCATGCTGCTGGGGTGCTTTGCTACGCTGGCGCCCGCGCGCCTGTTTCGGGCCGTGGTCATCGGCTTCGCGGTCAACGATGTCACACCGTTTCGACTGGGCGAGGTTGCCCGGGCCTATCTCGTCAATCGCTGGGAGCGCGTGCCGGTGGCCGGGACGATGGCGACGATCGTGGTCGAGCGGCTGTTCGACGGGCTGACCCTGTGTGGCACGCTGGCGATCGCCCGCCTCTGGATGCCGGAGAGCGTGCTGCTGAGCAGTGTGGCGGCGCTGGCCACGGCGATCTTCGTCGCGGGGATCGTCGGGGCGTACGTGGCGGCGCTGTGGCCGTCGTTCGTGCTGCGACTGCTGCGATTGGTCCTCCGTCCCGCGCCACCTGCCCTGCGCGAGCGATTGCTCGGGCTGTTCGGAACGTTCCTGGGTGGGCTCACGATCTTGCGCCGAGGTCGGCTCCTGCTGGTGACGAGCGTGCTCTCGAGTGGGGCCTGGGTGTGCGAGGCCGTCATGTACTACATCGTGATGCTCGGCTTCGGCTTCAACGCTGGCTTCCTGTCCTCGCTGCTGGGGATGGTGGCCGCGAACTTCGGCTCTATGGTGCCGTCCGCGCCCGGCTACGTCGGGACGTTCGACGCGCCGCTGCAGACGATTCTGACCGAGCTGTTCGCGGTGGATCGGAATACAGCGACGGCCTACACCGGGCTGCTGCATTTGGCGCTGCTCGTGCCCGTCGTGTTGCTCGGGCTGTACTTCATCTGGCGAGAGGGGCTCTCGTTGGCGTTGCTCGCCGGCGCCAGGCCCGCGACCATGGCGACGGCTGCAGACAGTCGGGCTGAGTGAGCCGTTATAATCTGCCGTGGTAGTGACCGTGTTGTCAGACACGGGTGTCTGACGGTCCAGCAACCGGAGGCTTCCTTGTCCACGATTACCGTCATCGGCGCCGGGTACGTAGGTCTGGTGACCGGCTCCTGCTTTGCCGATCTTGGCAACCAGGTCACCTGTCTGGACATCGACGATGCGCGAATCGAAGGGCTGCGTCGCGGTGTGCTGCCGATCTACGAGCCGCAGCTCGAGGACCTCGTGGTCCGGAACA
>JADZDV010000396.1 GCA_020850915.1 Chloroflexota bacterium
CGGTTTGACCGGGCTCGCTCGGCCAGGTCCGCGATCTCCTGCTCGATCTCCCCGAAGCTCTTACGGTCGGCATCGCGCACCAACGGCACGACGAGCCCTTCGACCGAGGCGACCGCGATGCCGATGTCGTAGTAGCGCTTGAGGACCATCTCCTCGCCCTGGATCTCGGCGTTCAGGCGCGGAAAGGTCTTGAGCGCGTCCACGACGGCCTTCGTGAAGAACGACATGAACCCCAGCCCGGCGCCGTACCGCGCTCTGAACGCTTCGTGGCGCCGCTTGCGGAGCTCCAGAATGGCCGTCATGTCGACTTCGTTGAAGGTCGTCAGGATCGCGGCCGTGTGCTGGGCTTCGACGAGCCGCTGGGCGATCGTCTGACGCCTCCGAGAGAGGCGCACGCGCTCCTCCGCCCGCTGGCCGCCCACCGTCGGGCGCTGGACCGGGGCCAATGTCTCTCGCGCGGGGGCGGGCGGCGGGGCCAGGGGCGGTGACGGGGAAGCGCCGTCTGGCGCCGCGGCAATGAAGGCTTCCGTGCTTGCCGCTCGGCTGTCACCCGCGGAACGCTCGACATACCGCTCGACGTCCTCGCGGGTCACTCGACCGCCGGTGCCGCTGCCTTCGATCTTGTCCAGGTCGATTCCGTGCTCCTCGGCAACTCGGCGGGCCAGTGGCGAGGCGTGCGGCCGCTCGCTCGCGCCGATGGGGCTCGGCGGCGCGAGCGCTGCCGGTTCCTCAGATTTCGTCAGGGTTGCTAGCAGGTCGCCCGGGCGCACTGTGGCGCCCTCCGGCTGCTCGATCCGCTCCAGCACGCCGGAGCGCTCGGCGGAGACCTCCAGGTTGACCTTGTCCGTTTCCAGCTCGACCAGCGGCTCGCCCGCCGCCACGTGCTCCCCTTCGTGCTTCAACCAGGCTCCCACCGTCGCCTCGCTCACCGATTCCCCGGTGACTGGCACGCGCACGTCAATCGGCACGGCTCAGGACCTCCCCCGGTTGCAGCACGGCGTCGACGAGACGACGCTGCTCGGCCGCGTGTACGTCGCCCCAGCCCTCAGCCGGGCTCGCACGCTCTGGCCGACCAACGTAGCTTAGCGCGCGCCCCGTCGGGAGGAGCACTCGCAGGCGAGGCTCCACGAACGGCCAGGCGCCCATATTGCGGGGCTCTTCCTGGAGCCAGACAACCTGTCGCGCTTCGCCATACCGCTGGAACAGCGTTCGAAGCTCGTCGGCCGGGAAGGGATACAGCTCCTCGAGGCGAATGATCGCCAGGCCCGCGGCGTCGTGGCGGCGGACGTCGGCCTGCACGTCAGCCCAGACCTTGCCGCTGCACAGGACGATTCGCTGCACCTGCTCCGGTTGGACGGCTGCGCGGGGATCGTCCAGGACGGGGTGGAACGAGCCTTCGACCAGGTCTCTGGCGCTTGCCGCGGCGAGTTCATGTCGGAGGAGGCTCTTTGGGGTCATGATGACGAGCGGATGGCGCTGCTCGCGCAGCGTCGCGGCCTGCCGACGGAGCAGGTGAAAGTACTGCGCGGCGGTCGTGCAGTTCGCAACCACGATGTTGTCCTCGGCCGCGAGCTGGAGGAAGCGCTCCAGGCGTCCGCTCGAATGATCGGGACCCTGCCCTTCCCAGGCATGGGGCAGCAGCAGCACCAGCCCGGATGTGAGCCCCCACTTTGCTTCGCCGGCGACGACGAACTCGTCGACGATGACCTGCGCGCCGTTGACGAAGTCGCCGTACTGCGCTTCCCAGATCACCAGCGCGTCGGGCGCCTGGATGCTGTAGCCGTACTCGAAGCCCAGCGCCGCACCCTCAGACAGGGGGCTGTTCCGTGCTTCGAAGGAGGCAGAGACGCCTGGCAGGCGCTCGAGTGGCGTGCACGCGTCGCCCGTCCGCGCGTCGAAGAAGGTCAGGTGACGCTGGCTGAACGTCCCTCGAACGGAATCCTGCCCGGTGAGGCGAATCGGAATGCCGGCGCGGAGGACCGTGGCGAAGGCGAGCGTCTCGGCATGGCCCCAGTCAATCGTCGGACGGTCGCTGTCCAGCGCGGCCCGGCGTCGTTGGAGCGCCCTCTCGAGCTTCGGATTAAGTGCGAACCCGTCTGGGAACTGGAGCAGCGTCGAATTCAGGGCTTTCAGCGCGTCGAGCGACACGGGCGCGAGCGAGCCGCTCGCCGTGGCGGTAGGAGGCCGCGGCACCGCGCGATCTACTCCGTCGACCGTTGAGGGCGCGGTCATGGGAGACTCGGCAGGACGCGTGGGCTGCTCGCTGGCCGCTCGGGCAAGCACTGATTCTCGAATGCGCTGGAACTCGTCCAGCGCCACCCGCAGAAGGGCCTCTGGCTCGCCGGCCGGCACCTCGCCACGTCGCACCAGGTCGGCGGCAAACAGCTCGCGCACGGTCGGGTGTGCGCCGATCGCGCGGTAGATCCGTGGCTGGGTGAACGCCGGCTCGTCCCCTTCGTTATGGCCCCAGCGGCGATAGCCGATCAGATCGATCAAGAAGTCCTTGTGGAATCGGCCGCGATACGCCACCGCGAGCCGAACGGCGCTCAGGCAGGCGACCGGATCGTCGGCGTTCACGTGGACCACCGGGATCTCGAAGCCCTTCGCGAGGTCGCTGGCGTAGAGCGTCGAGCGACTGTCGGACGGTGACGTGGTGAAACCGAGCTGATTGTTCGCGATCAGGTGGAGCGTTCCGCCGACCCGGTAGCCGGCTAGTTGCGACAGGTTGAGCGTCTCGGCCACCACGCCCTGACCGGGGAGCGACGCGTCGCCATGGATCAGCACGGCCAGCGACGCGGCCTCGTTCTGCTGGGGTGCGCCGGAGTGATGGCGCCGTTCGTCCGCCGCGCGCGCCATGCCCTGCACGACCGGGTCAACCGCCTCCAGGTGGCTGGGATTCGGGGCCATCACGACGGTCACCACCGTCGACTCCCAATCGCCGTTGGACCCGAAGCCCGGGTCATCCGCGGCTCGGTACGCTCGCCGTCCCCCGGCATGGTACTTCACGTCGCCGGTCCAACCTTCGTCGTTGCTGTCCGAGGGCGCCACGCGCCGGGCCGGCGCCGACCCTTCGAACTCGGCCAGCACGCGATCGTATGGCTTCCCGAGCACGTGCGCGAGGACGTTCAGTCGTCCGCGGTGAGCCATGCCGAGCAGCAGGGTGCGCGTCCCGGTCTCAGCCGCCCGATCAACGAGCTCGTCCAGCATCGGGATCAGCATACCGAGCCCTTCGACCGAGAAGCGTGTCTGGCCTGGATAGGCGCGGTGGAGGAAGCGCTCGAAGGCCGAGACTTCTGTCAGACGCCCAAGCAGATCGCGCTCGTCGATCGGATCAGCCGGAGGTCGGAGCGACTCCGATTCGACAGTCTCCAGAAGCCACGACCGCTCCGCCGGGTCTTCCACGTGGCCAAACTCATAGCCGCTCGCGCGGCAGTAGATCCGCCGAAGCTGCTGGATCGCTTCCGCCGCGGTGCGCGCCGTACGAGCCACGGGACCGCCGACGACCGCGGCTGGTAGTCGTCCTAGATCGTCGTCGCTGATGCCGTGGGCGGCGGTGCCCAACTGCGGATCGCCGGGTGGTGGCGAGCCCAGGGGATCGAGCTGGGCCGCGAGGTGTCCGTAGTGACGGACCGCCTGTGCGAGGGCCGCGGCTCCGGCGGCCGCGGAGGCGTCTGGACTCGTGGGGGCGGGCGGAGTGGCCAGGACGGCCGTAGCGGCCGGCGACTCCCAGGCGCGGAAGAGCGCCCGCGTGGCTGGATCCACCGCTTCCGGGTCTTGCTGGAAGCGGTCGAACAGCTCGGCCACGTAGCCGGCATTCGGCCCATAGAAATCGGCGAGTCCGCTCATGCTCCTGTCAGTGGCTCCTCGGGTAGGCACGTGGTGGGTGGCCGCGACTGCTGCGCACAAACCGTGCCGTCCCGCGGCCGAGTCCTCTGGAAGGCCCCGGGGACCGGAGGAGGTCTCACTTCGCTGGCGGCCGAGGGGGGACTGGGCGCGAATTGTCGCCGAAGTTAGCGAAGCTTCTTGATCGCCAGCACCGCGACGACCAGCAGGAGGACGCCGATGACGATGTTAACAGTCACCAGGACCAGCAGGCCAACCGCCGCTGAGGCGGCGCCGAGCGTCCCGCGGGGCGGCAGCAGCAGGTAGTCGACGGCGATGGTCAGGACCACGGCCGCCAGCGCGGCGTAGAGCCAGATCCTCCGCATCGACCACGCTCCTCGGAACCGTGCTTCAGATGCTGCCTGACCGTCGGCCAGCGATGGCTACACCGCGCTCGGTACGCGCAGATACTCCGCGCCGTCCAGGCAGGCCGCGATCAGGTAGGGCTTGTTCGCCGCCAGACCCGTGACGACAGCATCGCGGTAGTCCGACGGGTTGTCCACCCGGACCGCCTCGATGCCGAAGCTCCGGGCCAGACCGACGTAGTCGATCTCCTGGAACGTGGTGGGAGACGTATCGTAGCCCCTGGCCTGCTGCCGGTTCTTGATCTGCGATAGGGCGTTGTCCACCATCACCACCTGGACCATTGGTAGGCCGAGGCGCGCCCAGGTTGCCAGCTCCCCGGCATACATCAGGAAGCCACCGTCGCCCACCATGCAGACGACCGGCCGATCTGGGCAGGCGAGCTTGGAGCCCAGCGCCGCGCCCAGCGCCACGCCCATCGGGGAGAGGCCGTTCGAGACGATGAAGCTGTTTGGGCTGTACGACGGCCAGGCCTGGCAGGCCATGGACTTGTGCGCGCCGGCGTCGGCCGTGAAGATCGTGTGGCGAGGGGTTACCTCGCGGAGGATCGACATCGCCTGCTGCGGCGCGATCCCGGCCTCGTCGTGGTGCTCTCCGCTAATGCCCAGCTCGTGCTCGCGGACTTCGCGGTAGCACGTCCGCGCCTCTGCCACGCCCCACTCCCGCGCGCCACCGCCCAGCTCCGCCAGCAAGCGCAGCATCCGGCGGAGGTCGCCTTCCAGGCCGATCGTGACTGGCTGGAACGCGCGGTCGTTCGCGTCGGTCGTGTCCAGGCTGACGATCGGCACGTGTGCACGGAAGTGGTGGACGATGTCCCAACCGTCGAGGCCAACCGTAACGATCAGGTCGGCGTCTTCGATCATCCGCGTGATTGGCGCGTCGTGCCAGCCAAACATCCCGATGTAGAGCGGATGGTCCGCCGGCACCTGGCCCACGGCCTGAAGGGTCACGCACGCGGGCACACCAACCGCCTCGAGCATGGCGACCAGGTCGGCGCTCGCGTCCGCGTTGCACACGCCCACGCCGACCACCGCGATCGGTCGCTTCGCCTGCGAGAGCAGCTCCGCCGCCGCGGAGACGTCCGGCAGGTCGAGGGGCGTTGGCCGCACCCGCGCGGCGATGGCCGCCTCGGCGTCGGCCTCTGAGGCGGCCAACGGCCTCGAGACCTGCTCCGGCGAGATCGGCAGGAAGACCGAGCCCGGTCGCTGCGAGATCGCCGTCTGATAGGCGCGCGGCATCAGCTCGACCGCGTTGCCGCTGTTGACTTCGGCCGACAGCTTGCTGATCGGCGAGCAGAACCGCACCAGCGGGATGTCCTGGTGCGGGTTGTTCGCCAGCTTGGATGGATCGACCATCGCGGAAAAGACGATCAGCGGCCGGCGGTCCAGATGCGCGGCGGTGATCCCGGAGGCGACGTTGGTCACGCCGGGCCCCTTGGTGACAACCACGACGCCCGGCACGCCGGTCAGGGAGCCGTTAGCCGCGGCCATGTACGCGGCGGTGTTCTCGTGGTGGGTCAGGGTGAACTGGATGCCGGCTGTGCCCATCGCGGCGATGAGGTCGATCGTGTCGCTGCCAGGATGACCGAAGGCCCGCCGTACCCCCTGGGCGCTCAGAAACCTGGCGATGAACTCGTGGGTGAGCATGGAGCCTCCGAAGGCCGTCTCCAGCGGGGGGAGAGCAGTCGGCAGAATAGCAGATCCGGTCCGGGCGTCCCGGGCGACACGTATCGTGTCTTGAGTGCCAGTGGCGTGAAGGTGCGCAAGACAAGACTCGAAGCATTCCAGAGCGCTGGCCAGCGCTTGGCCTCGAGGCCTGTTGCACGCGGAAGGCGGTGTACAGCGCCATCGTGATCAGGTTGAAGAGGCAGAGCAGCACCACGACGACCTCGGTCTTCTGTTGGACGTGCTCCGCGGTCC
>JADZDV010000397.1 GCA_020850915.1 Chloroflexota bacterium
CCTTGACCCCAGCCGACACGAGGATGAAGCCTGCCGCCACGGCGACGCCCTGGATCATTCCGAACTGGCCGGCGAGCCGACCCGCGACAAAGCCGCCGACGATGAGCGCGGCAAACTCGATGCTTGCCAGCGGTCCCGAATCCTCCGCGACGCCTGCCGATTTCGCGATCATACCCAGCACGCTCGCCAGAAGCGACGCGACCAGGAACCCGACCAGGACTGCGCGCCATCGAATCAAGCTCATGCCTGGAAACTACCGAACGGGAGCGCTGGCTGTCAACGAACGACCGCCGTTCCGAAACGCCCGACCGGTTTGCGGACCCTCCGCGAATCGGTGGTCGCGGCCGCGTTGGCTACGTCGCGTGCAGACCTCCGTGGCCGCCCTCGCTACGGATCGACATCTGAAGAGCGACGGAACCGATCAGGATCTGGAGGACTGACAGCGGCTGCCATCGTGATCGAATGCCGTCGAGAGTGGTGGACGGCGCCCACCCCGCGACTGTCATCCCCTCCACACCGCGGCCGGTGTCCGGTGCGTCGCTAGTCGGCCGCTACTGAAAGCTGGCGGCGGTGAGAACGGCCCGAGCGCGACTGAAGGAGCGGACGCCGTAAACGACCGATCGGATCTGCCGAGTCTGGCCGGCCTGCAGGTTCTGGATCGTGCCAAGACCGATCGCGATCGGCCAGCCGCGCTCATCGAGCAGCTCGCAGCGCACAGTGGCGCTGAGGAGCGTCTGCTGGGCGCGATTCGTGGCTTCCACCGAGCAATCAACGGGCGCCCCCGGCGCGTTCTGGCGTGGCCGCGCGACGGGTTGCGCGAGCGGGAGTCGTTGATCGGGCGGCAGGTCAAGCGGAGCAACGGCGGTCGTCTGCCGACAGGCCGCCAGGAACAGTAGCATTGCTGTGAAGCCGAGCGTGGCGACCAGTCCGCGCGGTTGACGAGGCATGACTCGTGATTATATCTCTGGTTCGGACCCCAGCCGGTTCCGTGCGCCTGGATCGAGCCTCATCGCCCGTCGATCGGCCCGCGCTGGGAAGGCAAGCAGGTCCGCGGCCAATGGGACGACAAGGACCGGCCCCAGCGCCTGCCGGCGGAACAGCTCCAGGAAGGCGGTCGATCGACCGAAGTCAGCGTGTTGAATCGGATGAAGAATGACGACTCGGAGAAGAGGCGAAGGCGCGGCCGTTACGCGCTCTACCTGTCACTGGTGGCGACGATCGCGTGTGCCGCGCGGTGGTACGGCGCCACAACGAGCGATCCAGGCCTGGCAACGGACAGCGCCGCGCTGGCAGCCGGCGTTGCCGCTGGCGTGACCGCGCTCACGGCCGGCGCAATCGGACGCGAAACGATCCATTCGGCCGCCGGCCTGCTGGCAGCGGCGCTGGCCGCGCTGCTCGTATCGCTCGTGAGCGGTCCGGCCGGTCCACGGGACGCGCCGCTGGTAAGCGACATCTCGAGCGCCGTCGTCGCACTGATCGGTCTGGCGATCTGGCTCCTGGCACGGCCGCCAGGCGCAACTCACCGCGGTCGCATTCTCATCCTGCTCATCTCCGCGACGATGGTGCTGCCGCTCATGCTGTTCTTTGGCGTCAGCGGCCCTGGCGGTCAGGATATCGCCGTGGGAGTCGCCAGGGCCCCCGCGGCGGTCCTCCTTGCGTACGCTGCAAGCTACCTGGCGCGCCGCTTCACGCGCCGGGCTCACCTACCCGTGCACGCGGTCCTCGGCTGGCTGACGGCCGGCACGCTCGTGGTGCTGGTCGCCGCTCTAGCCGCGCGCTAGCACGGCCGCCGGCGTGGCCTCACGCGTCTTCGACGGCGGGCGCGAGAGCGAGACAGACGTCGTGACGCTGGGAGCAGAGGCCAGATCCGGTCGCCAGCCCTCCCGCGCCTCCAACGCTGAAGACGAGACAGACGCGTGCATTGCCATACGCGAGCGCGGTCACCGGTGTCTCCTCACGGCCAGCAATCCACGATGACGGGAAACGCGCATTTGTGGCTTTGTTATCATCCAACGATGGGCTATCGCAGCCCTCGTGCTCGGTATTGCTGACCGGCGAGCTCCGATCGCGGAGCGTGTCAACCCGCCTCGCGCGGGTCCGTCGCTCTGACTGTGCTCCCGGTCGATTGCTCAAGGAGCCTCGATGAAGATAGTCGTGACAGTGAAGCAAGTGCCAGACCCCGATATACCCCCCTCACATTTCAAAGTCGACGAGGCGGCAGGCAGGGTTGTGCCGCCGAGCGGCGTTGCCCCGGTGGTGAATGGCTACGACCTGAACGCTCTCGAAGCAGCGATCAAACTGAAGGAATCGAACGGTGCCGAGGTTGTGGCATTGTCGCTCGGGGCCGCGGAGGCGCGGGATGCGCTGAAGCGCGCCATCGCCATGGGCGCAACATCCGCCGTGCTCGTGAGCGATCCCGCCCTGGCCAACGCCGACAGCCGGGCCACCGCCCAGGCGCTGGCCTCGGCGATTCGAAAAGTTGGCGACGTGGATCTCGTCATGAGCGGTCGCCAGGCGTCAGACTCCGACGCTGGCCAGGTGCCGCTCGGCATCGCTGAACTCCTGGGCCTGCCTGCTGTCAGCCCGATCCGAAAGCTGGAACTGACTGAGGCTGGCGTACGCGTCGAGCGGATCGTCGAGGACGGCTACCAGGTCGTCGAGGCGCCGCTGCCATGCGTCGTCGCGGTCTCGTCAGAGATTGGCGAGCCCCGCTATCCACCGCTCAAGGGCATCATGGCGGCCGGACGAGCGCAGATCCCCGTCTGGAGCATCTCCGACCTGGGCCTCGACGCAGCCAACCTGGCGCCCCGACGCATCCAGCAGCGATTGTACGTCGAGTCGCGGGAGGCCAGCGTAGAGCTTGTTGAAGCAGACACGCCCGAAGAGGCCGGCGAAAGGCTGGCGCTCAAGCTCCGTGAAGCGAAGCTCATCTGACCGAGCCAGGGAGAACATTTCATGACTCAAGCGAGCGGGGTGTTGATCGTCGCTGAGGCGACGGCACCCGGTCTGGCCAGCACCGCCGCGGAGCTGGCCGCCATCGGTGGGCAGCTCGCCGACGATCTCCAGCAGCCACTCATCGCCCTGGTCATGGGCAGCGCTCTGAACGAAGCTGCCGCGCACCTGGCGAGCCTTGGCCCCAGCCGAGTGATCGTCGTCGAGGATGCCCGACTGGCAACCTACGAACCGGAGATCGCCACAGCCACCCTGGTGGCCGCCATCGGACAGGTGCAGCCTTCCACCGTCCTGCTGGCCCAGACCCCTGACGGTCGGAACCTGGCGGCGCGTCTCGCCTTCCGCCTCGACACCGCCGCGGTGACCGACTGCACCGGCCTGCGGGTTGAGGGTGGGTCGGTGGTGATGACGAAGCCGGTCTACGGCGGCAACGCGAAGGCTGAGTACGTCGTCGAGAGTACGCCGCGCATCGCCACCGTGCGACCTCGGGTATTCGAGCCGGCCGCCGCCCCGAGACCCACGGGGGAGATCGTCCAGCTTCAGGCTCCGGCCGTCCAGTCCCGGCTTCGCCTGGGCGAGACGGTCCAGCAGGTAGCGACGGCCGGTCCAAACCTGAAGACCGCCAGGGTTGTCGTCAGCGGAGGACGCGGGATGGGCGGACCGGAGAACTGGCACTACGTCGAGGAGCTGGCCTCCGCGCTGGACGCGGCCATTGGAGCGACGCGCGCCGTCACCGACGCCGGCTGGGTGCCGCCTGGCCTCCAGGTGGGCCTCACCGGCGTGACCATCACTCCGGACCTGTACGTCACCGTGGCGCTATCAGGAGCGGTACAACACATCGCGGGCTGTTCGGGATCGCGGAACATCGTCGCGATCAACAAGGACGCCGACGCCAACATCTTCAAGCACGCGCGCTTCGGCGTAGTGGGCGATTGGAAACAGGTGCTGCCCGCGCTGACCGCGAAGATCAAGGAACTGCGCGGCTAGCAGACTGCTGTGAGGAGCAGCCAGACGCCCGAGCGGCCTGGCGGCTCCTTGAAGGCGCGGCTGGACTCAGCCCTTACTCTTCTCGAACATCCGGCCGACCTCTTCGCAGGTGGCCACAAGCTGGTTTGCCGCCTCGAGGTTCACTTCCTGCTTGTTCTTGGAGCAGAGCTTGGCGGCGTTCCAGAAGAAGGTGTGCAGGTCCGGGAACATCTGGAGGTGCTGGGGCTTGAAGTAGTCTGTCCAGAGGATCAGGAGCTCTTTCTTGCAGAGCTGGGCGTGCTCTTCCTTCGTCGCGATCATGCGCGAAATCGTGTTCCCAAAATTCAGCCTTCCCTGCGCATCACCCGGTGCGGGCTGCGGAAGATCGATCATCTTCTGCACCATCGTCGCCACCGTCCTGGCAGCCAGCCAGGCCGTATGCGGGTCATAGATGCCGCAGGGAACGTCGCAATGCGCCTGGACCTCAGTCGGTGGATCGACCCGGTCCAACGTCTCTAGCATGTCATCCATCAAGGCCATATCACGCTCCAGGTAACGGTGTTCTGGGCCCGGTCGCGCGTGCGACGAAGCCCTCTGGAGGAGTATAGCCACGCACGACCGGCGCGGTCAGAATTCCCGCTCGCGACTGGTGACCATGCCCGCGACGTCGATTCGTCGTATAAGAATGGTGTGCAAGACGGCGAGCCAGCGCATCAGACCTCATGTCCCTTCGCTCCCGTGGTAGCATGCGAGCCCCGGTCGTGATCCGGCGCGTCGAGACGCTGGTCCGTCCTGCGTGGAGCCGCCGAGTCACTGTGCGCGGCTTCAGTATGTGGCCCACGCTCAACGCGCATGACCGCGTCCTGGTGGACCGCCTGATCTACCTGCTCCGATCGCCAAGAGCGTTTGAGATCGCCATCGTGGACGCGGTGGAAGGCGGCGCGCGCAGCATCAAGCGCATCGTGGGCCGGCCCGGCCAGCGGGTCATCCTGGATGGCCGACGCCTGACGATCGACGGCCATGTGGTGCCGGAGCCGTACCTACCGCCGGCGGAGCCCTGGCACCGGCTTGACCGCGCCGTCTGGCAGCTCGGGGCGGACGAATTCGTCATCCTGGGCGACAACCGGGAAGAAAGCCTGGACAGCCGTCAGTTCGGGCCGATCAAGCGACGTCAGCTCCTCGGCCTCGTCTGGCGCCGCTACGCACCTCTCTCGCGGCGTGGCGAGCTCCATCCGCCGGCTCCGTGACATCTCCAGTGATCCGATCCCGCGGGCGGATCGTACGCTCCCGCGGGGCTCTGTCCGTCTGGTGTCTAGGCGTGCTCCTCCTGCTTGCCGGCTGCACTCCGCCCCCGGCGGACCTGTCCGTCCGTGGACTGGTGACCGAAGTGGAGGCCGAGACGATCGCTCACGCCCGAAGTGTCACTATCCTCGCTGACGACGGTCACACGATGACGTTCCGAGTAGCAGATTCTGTCGAGTTCACGCCGGGGCACCTGCGCCAGCATCAGGTGTTTCGAGAGCCGGTGCTTGTGACCTACCGGTCAGCTGGGAACAGCCTGCTCGCGGTGCAGATCGGGGACGGCGCCGCGCACTAGAGCACGCGCCGCAGCGCGTCGTCTATCTCTTCGGCGACGGTCACGCTCTCGAAGCGCTCGGCGATCACGCCGGCTCGATCGACCACGAAGGTCCACGGCTCGCTCATCAATCGCCACTCGGCAACCGGCTCGGCAACGATCTGGTCCCGTGGGTTCGAGAAGATCTCGATGTGGACGAAGCTCGCCTCGGCGACGCGCTGGGCCCGCACCTTCAGCACTTCGTTCAGGACGGGCGCGCACATCTGGCTCGTGCAATAGCCCGGCGTGGCAAAGACGACGACCAGCGGCCGGCCCATGCCCAGCGCATCGCGGATCGTCACGGTGTGCATCTCGCACACCGGCTGGGCCGAGCAGACCTCCGCGGGGTCGGCGACCTCGCTGAGCAGCTTGTTCACACTCGGGATTGCACGGGAGCCGACTGCCGGCGTGGGTGTGCTGGCCTGGACGTCGACGGTGGTGCGGGCGCTGAAGATGGGCTGACCGGCGCGGCTGGCGCGGAGTCCGATCCCCCAGGCCCCTGGGCTATCGAACGACAGTTGCGCCGCGAAGACGCCGCGAACGCCGTCGGCGGTGCGGTAGATCGCGGGCACCTCGGCGCGCTTGGTGCTCGTCTGACCCCCGATGGCGTACAGATCGAACACGGCCTCCGCGTCACGGAGCGGCTGGCCGTCCTGGAACGCCGCCAGCAAGACCCGGTTCCGGCCAACGACCAGCTCGGAGTTCGCGAGGATAAGCGAGGGCAGCTCCTGCGCACCCGCCGACGGCGCGGGCGCCGGACGCGAGGAAGCTGGCCCAGAAGTCGAGCCGCAAGCGGCCCACAGCAGCCCGGACGCCGCCAGGCCGGCCGACTGGATCAGCCGTCGGCGTGAGATCGTGGGTGAGTCCATACAAGCAGGATACGGCCGCGCTACGTCCTGGGACAATGGGCCGTGTGCGCCTGACGGCGCACACGGCCCATTGGGGATCAGGGGATGTGCAGCCGAGCCTCGTGGTCGTCGGTCCACAGGTTGGCGTAGTTGACCTGGCGGCGGAGGTGGGAAGCGCAGCAGCACCATTCCAGCCGCTCTAGCGGGTCATGCTGCACCGCGCCAGGCTTGATACTGGGGACCAGGCCGCACCGCGGGAGCAAGCCAGTCGGCATCCAGGGAGAAAAGCGCTTGCG
>JADZDV010000398.1 GCA_020850915.1 Chloroflexota bacterium
CCGATCGTCGAGACGCTGCGCCCCGCGCCGCTGGCGGCGCAGAACGAGCCCTCCCCGTGGGTCGGATACAGACCAACCTCATCCGGCAACGCGGCCAGGCGCTGGACCGAGCCGTACTGGAGGACTGCCAACTGGCGCGCCCGCGGCTGTCCAAGCAGGTCGCTGCGCCCGGCCGCGCCGACGAGCAGACTGCCGCCCGAGAAGAGCGCCACCGGCTGGCCGTCGATCAGCACCAGGTAGCTGACATGCTCCGGTGTGTGGCCCGGCGTATGGATCGGCCGGATCGTCAGCCCGGCTCCACCGCCCAGCTCTTCCTGGTGGAAGGCCGGCAGGTGCTCGAACGCCACGCCCGCGCCGGCCGGGAGGACCAGCGTCGCGCCGGTCTCTCCGGCGAGCTCGCGCCCGCCGGAGAGATAGTCGTTGTGGACGTGCGTCTCCAGCACGTAGCGGACCTGGAGCTGCATCTCGCGGGCAACCGCCAGGAACCGATCGATGTCGCGCCGCGGATCGACGACCACGCCAACCCCCGCGTGGCTCAGGATATAGGTGGCATCGCCGAGACCCGGCGTCCGGATACCGCGGATGTCCAAGAAGGGTTCCTCTCCGCGCGGCCAGGCCGCGCCTCACTAGCTCTTTATATATACCAGGTATGGGTATATCGATGGCAAACGGCGTTGGGGCCGGCCCGCGGGGAGCGGCGGAGCGCCGCTAGCTGGCCGCGATCGGCACGCGCCGCGGCGTCTCCACGACCGGCGTCTCCACGACCGGCGTCTCCGCGACCGGCGTCTCGCGCTCGGTCCGCACGCGGTTCTCGACCAGCCCGCGCGGCAGGATCGCCGAGACCGAGCAGTACTTCTCATCCACCAGCGCCACCGCGCGCTCCAGGGCTGCCAGCCGGAGGCTCGAGCCCTGGAAGACGTGCTCCAGCACGATGCGCGTGTACGGGTGCGGCAGCTCCGCGTCGCGGTCGCCGTGGACCTCGACGCGGTACGCCGCCGGTGCCATGCGCTGCTTGACCAGGATCTTCACGACCGTTGTCGCCATGCACGCGGCGAGCGCGTGCAGCAGCAGCTCCAGCGGTTTGAAGCCGAGTCCGCCGCCGCCCTCGTCCGCCGGCTGGTCGATCCTGAGGCCAGCCCCGCCCATGCCGGTCGCCTCGAAGGCGAGTCCACCAGCCCACGCCAGGGAGGCGTCCATGCCGGGAAACGCCCCGTCCGCTCCAAGAGTCGCTGCCATGTCGTGTTCTCCCTTTCCCTGCTAGCGGTCGGCCCTCTCCCGCGGGCCTGACCGGCCGCCAGTCTCCGAGCCCGCCGGCTTTCGTCCCCACACCGCCCATATACAGTACCTGGGTATAGTATTATAGCCGGTAGGACGAGCTGTTTTCCACAGTGTCGGTGTGCTGGCTCGTCTGGGAGAGGGGTGATTGCCCCGGACTCCGCGGGTTGATCGTCACGTTACGCGGCCGGCACCGCGGACCGGGAGACCCCTGGCGTGCTGCGCACGCGGCATGAGAGCAGACCGTGCGCTCAGCATGACAGGGGGCGGCCCGCGCGAGCGCGAGCGTCCACCCGGGTGGTATGGTTTCAGGACACGACAGTGGCGAGCACAATCCGCCCTCCGGGGGCGTCCGGGCGTGGTTGTGGAGGGGCTATGAGAGACAGCGAGTCGGAGCAGAAGGTGCTCGACCGCCTGGCCAGGATCGAGGGCCAGGTGCGGGGCATTCGGAAGATGATCGAAGAGGGGCGCGACTGCGAGGCGATCCTGACCCAGGTGCTCGCCTCGCGCACGGCGCTCGAGAGCGCGGCGGGTGAGATCGTCGGGACGTACATCAACGAGTGCATGGTGGTCGGGGATGCCGACCAGGCGCGCTCCAAGATCAGCCGGACCGTCCAGCTCCTGACGCGCGTCTCGTGAGCGCCGAGGCCGCGGCTGGGCCGGAGCGCCTGCCGGCCACGATCAGGCGGAACACCCTCTTGCTCGCCTGCACCCAGGCGTTCGTCGGCATGGGCTCTCAGTTGATCCCCACCCTGGGCGCCCTGATGGTGGTGAAGCTGCTCGAATCGGCCACGCTGGCCGGGCTGGCGGTCAGTCTGCAGAACGTCAGCCGCTTCGTGGTGGCCTATCCGATCGGCTGGGTGGCCGACGCCTACGGTCGGCGCGTGGCGATGATGATCGGCCTGGTGCTGAGCCTGATCGGCACGGTCATCACGGCGACGGCGCTGCTGATGATGACGTTCCCGTTGTTTGTGGTGGGGCTGCTGGTGTTCGGCCTCGGCGTGGGCGCCGGCCAGCAGCTCCGGCTGGCCGCGGCGGACCTCTTTCCACCAGCCCGCCGCGCGGAGGGCCTCGGCTACGTCCTGACCGGCTCGGTCATCGGCGCGCTGGGCGGGCCGGTGCTCATCAGCGTTGCGCAGGGCCTGGCGAACCGCTTGAGTCTGGATCCGATTGCCGCCGCCTGGCTCCTGGTGCCGACGGTGCTGGTTCCGAGCATGGGCCTGGTCCTGCTGATCCGCCCGGACCCGCGCGAGATCGCGGCCAACCTGCAGCACTACTACCCCAGCATTCGCTTCGAGCCGACAAGGCTTCCCACCGTGGCGCCGCTCGGCAACCTGCGCGCCTGGATTGGCTACTACCCGCTGCGGGTCGCCTTCGTCTCCAGCTTCGCGGCCCAGGGTGTGATGACGCTCATGATGGCGATGACCCCGCTGGTCCTGGTGCACCACGGCCACGGACTGCCGATGATCTCGGTCGCCGTGGCCCTCCACGTGACCGGGATGTACGGTCTGTCCCTGCCGATCGGCCGCCTCACCGATCGCATCGGGCGGCGGAACGTCCTGCTGCTGGGCTCCCTGGTGAGCGTGCTGGGCGCGGTGCTGATCGTCGTGACCGCCGAGTACGCGCTCGTGACACTGGGCGTGTTCCTGGTTGGTGTGGGCTGGTCCTTCGCCAACGTCTCCGCCTCGGCGCTCATCGCCGACCTGACGGCTCCCGGCGAGCGCGGCCGGGCGATCGGCACGAACGACGCCTTCAGCATGGCCGGCTCGATCCTGCTGGCGCTGATTGGCGGCCCCCTGGTCGAGTACGGCGGGATGGCCATCCTCGCCTACGTCAGCGCGGGGCTGATGGTCGTCCCGGTCGTCATGCTGCTCCGGCTCCGCGACGCATCCCCCGCGCAGCACCGCCGGCTCGCCGGAGGCTACGGCCGGTAGAGCCAGGCACGCCGACAGATGCGACCACGAGCCCGGCGAGCCGGCTCAGACCGGCTCGCCGGGCTCGTGGTCTGGCTCCGGCTCGACGCCGACGTGCACCAGCACCTCCGTGATGCCGCCAACCTTCCGACGCACACGCTGGACCACCCGATGGGTGAGCTCATGCGCCTGGGCAGCCGGCATGGCAGGATCCACCGTCACATGGAGATCGACTCGCACGCTGCCCGCCGCTCCCCTCGCTCGCACTCGGTGGACGCCTCCAACCCCGGGCACCTGGCGGGCGGTGCTGGCAATCTGCTCGAGGTCGGTTACGGCGGCATCGGTGAGCACGGCCGATAGCTCACGAAGCTGCGCCCAGCCGGTCCAGCCGATGACGGCAACGATCGCCAGGGAGACGAGCGGGTCCACGACAGATACGCCGAGCAACGCAGCGACGAGCCCGGCGAGCACCGACAGCGAGACGAACACGTCGCTCAACGCCCGTTGCCCATCGGTCGCCAGGACCGCGCTGCCAAGCTGCTCTCCGCGGCGACGCTCCCAGCGTGCCAGTGCGAACGTCGCCGCTGAGGCCAGCGCCATCACGGCGACGCTCGCGACGTTGATCTCTGACATCCCCCCAGAGGAGAGGCGGCTCCACATCTCGGCCAGGATCTCGCGGATGCCGAGCAGCATGAGTCCGACGATCCCGACCGCCGAGAGGGGCTCGTACCGCTCGTAGCCATAGGGATGGGAGCGATCGGGCGGCCGCGCCGCCAGAGTCACACCGACCAGTCCCACCAGGCTGCCCAGGGCATGCAGCAGGCTGTGCAGGCCGTCGGCGGCCATTCCGAGGCTGCCAACCGCGAGACCAACCCCTCCCTTGAGGGCTGCCAGCCCCAGGTTCGCCGCGAGCATGACCAGGAGAGCACGGCGCATCCCTCCGAAACGCCCGGTTCCCTCGCCCGTCAAGATCGGCCGGGACTCGGCCGAGGTGATGCTCCGCGAGTTGTCTGGACGACTCAGCGGCCCTCCTCTCCTGGACGGCTGCCCTGCTTCAACTCCTCCAGCTCACGCTCGAGGCGACGCAGCCGCGCCTCCAGCGCGATGCGCTCGTCTTCGAGCTGTCGAAGGTGCTCTTCCCGTGCCGGTCGCGCGACGCGGGGGAGGGCAGGCTCACACCATTCCCCCCAGCAAGTGTGGTGAACATAGTGGCAATGTGATCCGTGGCACATCATGGCAGCCCTCCTGAGCTGGTCCCACCACGACAGTACCCTCGGAACGTTGCCTCGGCGGTTGCGCCTCATGAACAGCAGGTTAATCCCGACGGCACAGTTGCACCCGGTGTTTGTCCCGCCGAGAGCTGCACGTCCCGCCGTAGCGAGCCGTGTTCGACGGTTACCCCTGGTTCACAGCCCGCAACGGTCAGTGCTACGTCGGATCGCTACGCTCCTCATCAAGCCAGGCGAGCTACTCGCCCGCCAGAGGA
>JADZDV010000621.1 GCA_020850915.1 Chloroflexota bacterium
GACCGAACCCACGTGACTCGGCATACTCTTGAATAGCCGCCGAGACGTCTCCGATCCGTTGTCCGGCGCGCGCCTGAGCGAGCCCGGCCGCAAAGGCTCCTTCGGTCGCCGCGATCAGCCGCCGGCTCATTCCGGACACATCTCCGATCGGCAACGTGATCGCGGCGTCGGCATGATAGCCGTGAAGGTTTGCACCGACATCGACCGAGAGGATGTCACCCGATCGCAGCAAACGCTCGTTCGGGATGCCGTGAACGATCTCCGCGTTGACCGAGGCGCAAATACTTGCCGGAAAGCCATCGTATCCGAGAAAAGACGGAGACGCGCCCCTTGAGACGATCAAATCGTGAGCCAGTCGGTCTAGTTCGGCAGTGGTCACGCCAGGGTGAGCGTGCAGGCGCATCAATTCAAGCGTCTCCGCTACGATGGCGCCAGCCGAGCGCATCAGCTCGATCTCTCGTCGAGACTTGATGGTGATGCTCACCCGGTGAACTCAACTCGAGGCTGTAGCATGAGCAGGATCGCCTCGGCGACGTCAGCAATGGCCTGATTACCGTCGACATCGATGAGCAGACCCGATCCCCGATAGTAATCCAGGACCGGTTGCGTCTGCGCATAATAGATCGACAGTCGCTTCTCAACCGCAGCCGGTGTGTCATCGCTTCGCTGTATCAGCGGCGCACCACAGCGATCACAGGTCAAGTCACGCCGGGGCGGATTCAGCGTTCGATGGAACGTCGCGCCACAGTTCGGGCATACGAGCCGACCGGTCAGGCGCTCCATCAACACCGCCCGCGGCACGTCGACATGAACGACCCCCGCAAGGTGATCTCCCCGCCTCTCCAGAACCTCGTCCAAAGCCTCTGCCTGGGCTTGATTGCGAGGGAATCCGTCGAACAGGGCTCCCCTGAGCTCTGAGTTGGCGCCGAGCACTGAGTCGACCCGCTCCATCAACATCCGAATCGTGAGATCATCAGGTACCAGTGCTCCGCGATCAACATAGCTTCGAATCTCCTGACCGATCGCTGAATCACTCGCCATCGCTTCTCGGAAGAGATCCCCGGTCGAGATATGGATCAGGTTCAGTTCAGGCGCGATCAGCGCTGCTTGAGTGCCCTTTCCGGCGCCTTGAGGTCCCATGATAATCACGTGTGTAGCACCTGTGCCAGGCATGACAACACCCCTATTAGCGGATGAATCCCTCATAGTTCCGCATCATCAACTGGGCCTCCAGTTGTCGCATGGTATCAATCGCCACGCCGACCACGATCAGCAGCGAGGTCGCGCCGAGGAACAGGGTGTTGACACCCGTCAACTCTGCCGCGAAAAACGGCAAGATCGCGATAACACCCAGACCTAACGCGCCGATCAAGGTAATCCGCATCAGCACTCTGGTGAGATAGACAGCGGTATTCTTCCCTGGGCGCACGCCCGGGATGAATGCTCCCTGACGTTGCAGGTTCTCGGCAATATTCTGTTGTTGAAACAACACCATCGTATAGAAGTACGTGAATCCGACGACCATCAAGAAGTAGATGAGCTGGTAGATGATTGACTGCGGGTTGAAGAGTCCGACCAGGGCGTCAGCGATATTACGGACCCAGCTTCGATCAGACGTCTGAAGGAAGTTCGCAATCATGCCCGGAAAGACCATGATGCTCACGGCAAAAATCAACGGGATCATCCCGGCAGAGTTGACTTTGAGCGGGATGAAGGTGCTGCCCCCACCGAATACTTTACCGCGGCGAACTCGTTTCGCATGCTGCACTGGAATCCGGCGTTGACCCTCGTTCATCAGCACGATGCCGATAATCGTCACCATTGCGATCACGAGGAAGACGAGTGTTCCGATCAAGTTCTGCGAGAAGGTCCCACCGGCAACGACATTCCCGATGAGTCCCGGCAGTCCGGCGACAATTCCGCCGAAGATAATGATCGACACACCGTTCCCGATCCCGTTCTCGGTGATGAGTTCACCCAGCCAGACAAGAAATACAGTGCCAGCGGTCATCGTGAGGAGCATCGACACGCTGCGCAGCGCAGTGTCGGAATTGAACAAGCCGAAGTCCTGGAGAACCCCATTGCTCGCCATAAGAACGGCCTGGCCGTAGCCTTGCAGGAGAGCGAGTGGCACGGTCAACCAGTGCGTGTACTGGTTGATCTTGTTGCGTCCCTGTTGCCCCTCTTTCGACAGCTCCTCGAGCCGGGGGATTGTCGGGGTCAGCAACTGCATGATGATCGACGCGGTGATGTA
>JADZDV010000399.1 GCA_020850915.1 Chloroflexota bacterium
GACCAGCGCGGCGGTAGGGGGTTCCCGTCGCGCCCCCATAGGCATCAAGCTAGTGCAGAACGTGAGAGAGTGTGTCGGTATTGCTTATCCAGCGTGTCGTTCCCAGCGTCGCCCGGGCCGCTGACGTCGCGGTCCTGGCCGCCGGCGACCCGATCTGGCGGGTGGTGAGGGCTTGGTCAGCCTCCATCGGAGGGCGAGCAGCGTACTCCGGAGATGGGGGCGGGCTTAGCTTGATGCCTATGGGCGCAGCAAGCAGCGCCCCTACGGGTCCGCGGGTGGTCTGCAACATCTTTGGGGCACACCCGGCGCAGCTCGACACTCGCGACCGGCGTCCGCTATGATCTCGCTGCCCGGCCTCCGGGGCGATGTCGGCCAGGCCATTGCACCACGTCCACAAGCGATCCCGCCGCGTGGAGCAGTGCTCTCACAGGATGTGGTTTAGTTCGCTCCCGTCTATTCGCTCGACCACAGGATACGGCAGCCAACCGCGCCTCGACCACAACATCTCGTGGTCTTTTGGTCCGTGTGCTCGTATACGGTTCCGAATAAGATCACAAGCGCTCAGTAGTCAGGGGGGAGTGCAATGGGCGCTGAGGGTCTGGTGGAGCCCATCGGTCGCACGGGAACGCCCCGCCGCCCCACGCTGTACTCCCCCAATAATCCCGCCAAGCAATGGATCCTCGAACAGGTCGGGCAGCTGGGTGCCAGCGCCGCGATTCGAGTTTGCGATCTGGCATGTGGCGCCGGATCTGCCTGGCCTGCCTTCCTGCGCGCCAATCCACACATTGCATACCTCGGCGTGGACAGTAACCAGCGAGCGATCGCCCGCGCCAGCCACGCCTTTGCAGGCTGCGCCAACGCTCTGGTGCTTGTAGCGGATGGGGAGACATTCCAGGATGGCGCCGGCACCTTCGACGTCGTCACGGCGCTCTCGTCTCTGGAGCACGTCGTCAGTGTGCGGCAGTTCATCGGACGCGCGGTGGCGCTGCTGAAGCCGGGTGGACGGGCTTTCCTCAACTACGATGCTGGGCATTTCCGGCAGCAGAACCTGAAAGAGCGAGTGCTGGTACCAGCGGGCCAGGCCCTGGCACTGTTCGGCTGCCGTCGCTACTACCTCAAGTGTGTCAAGGACGACGAGGTCATCAGGGTCGTCGAGGAGCTCGGCGCCAGGGTCGTCGAGGTCCGCAAGAACAATCTCGACATCATCAAGCGCCACCTGCGCGATGATGTCCTGACCAGTGACCTCGCCGCGACGTGGCATGAGTTCGAGGCGAAGCTGAATGGTTGTCTTCCGGCCTCGGTGCTCGACGGCATCCTCTGGAGCACCACCGTCGTCGTCGAGCGCGGAACGTGATCCTTCGGAAGGTTCGCCAGTGTAGCGGGGCGCTGCCACGCCGCTACCTTGCGCAGTGGGCCTGGTCAGCCAATGCGCACCTCCAGACTCAGGCTGCCGGCCGTCTCCGCAAGGTCGCACCTGGAATGAGTGGCGTCCAGGCTCCAAGGCCTCGGGCTGCCAGGTGTCCCTCAAGCAGCACCGCCAGATACACCTCGCGGTGACGCGATGTCCCCGTCGCATCGTTCGCAATCAGGGCCATTCAGCACGACGCCGGCGTGATCCTTGCTGGGGGGCTCCGGACGGGAGCAGGCCACGCGGATCGTCGTGGGTACGATGGAGAGCGGGGTGCTGGAACGGCTCGTCGAGCAGTTTCGGGCGCTGTTCGCACGAGCGAGCGGCACCCGGAACTGCACGCGCTACCTGCTGGGGCCGGCCTTGGAACCGCGACGCAAGAGCGCTGAGCGGATGGAGGAAGTGCTGCCGGAGACCACGCTGGAGCAGTCGCGGCGGCTCCTGGTGGACGGTCCCAGGGAGGTCGAGGCGCTGGAGCAGCGTCGGCTGGAGCGGGTGGTAGCCGCGGGGTACGCCGACGCGGCGAGCGAGGTGCCATGCGGGGAGAATGTCGCGCTGCCGAGGCAGGGGAGGCTGTCGGTCGGGATCAAGCCCCAGTAGCTCGGCGAACTTGGCAAGCTGGCGAACTGCCAGGCAGTGGTGACGGCCCACGACGCCGATCCCGCGGCCGCTGGCCGATCGGCACGCAGTTGTGCCCGCGGATGCACCGAGCATACGGCGTGACGACCCGTCGGCTCGGCTGGCTCTTCGTGGGGGCCTCCCGGGTCAGGTCGGCCTGCCAAAGAGGTGCTCCGCCTGGCCCCTCGACCGCCCGCCGCTCGACGGGCTGCTGCGCCTGGCTCGCCAGCGCCGGGCCGCCGAATGCGTCCGCCAGGATGACGAGCAGGAGCCCGGGCCGGGCGCGCGCCCGCTCTCGCACCGAACAGACGCCAACGTAGCGACTGAGCGATTGTCCTATCCCGGCATGCCGTTTGCGCGGTCTGGGAAGCGGCTGTGACCGGTCCGTCTTACGGCTCGATGATGACCTTCATCACCTCTTCGTCCTTCGTCTCCAGCAGGCGGAACGCCTCTCCGATGTTCTCCAACGGCACCCGGTGGGTGATCAGCTTGCCGGCCGGCAGCTTGCCGCTGGCGATCAGGTCGATCACGGGCTGGAACGTCCTGGGGTGCCCCTGCGACCCAACGATCTCCAGCTCGCGGAACTTGAAGTCGATCATCCGGAACGGCACGTTGTTGCTGTTGAAGCTCCCCAGCACTACGACGCGCCCGCTTCGCGCGGTCAGCTTCACCGCCTGGTCGAACGTCGCCACCTGGCCGCCGCCGACCGCCTCGAACGACACGTCCGCCCCGTAGCCATCAGACTCCTGGCGCACGATCGCTTCCAGGTCATCGTGCGCGCCGTTCACCACGACGTCCGCGCCCAGCCGTTCCGCGAACTCCAGCCGGTAGTCGATCAGGTCGGTGATGATGACCCGTGCTCCAAATGACTTGGCGGCCAGCATGATCCCCAGCCCGATCGGGCCCGCGCCGAAGATCAGGACGAGCTGGTCCTTCGAGAGCTGCCCCCGATCCCGCGCACCGTGGTACGCGATGCTCAACGGCTGCACCAGCGCCCCCTCGGCGAACGAGATGTTGTCCGGCAGCCGGTAGAGCTGGTTCGCGGGAACCTTGACCAGCTTCGCGCACGCACCGGGCATCTCCTCCGTCTCGCCGACCACCTCATAGCGCAGGCAGAGGTTCGGGTAGCCGCGCAAGCAGTATCGGCACTGATTGCAGGCCAGGATCGGCTCTGCGCAGACGCGCGTTCCGATCTCGATCCCCTCGACGTCCGGCCCCAGCTCCACGACCGTCCCCGCGAACTCGTGGCCAGGGATCGTCGGCGGCTTGATCCGCGGATGGACCCCCCGGAAGGCGCTCAAGTCCGAGCCGCAGATGGAGTTGGCGGCCACCCGCAGGACGGCCTCGCCAGATCCTGCCTTCGGCTCGGGAATATCGATCAGCTCGATGCTACGAATGTCGCTCAGCAGCGCAGCGCGCATGGCGAATCTCCTCTCGGCCGGGCGACGACGTACGGCCGACGTTGTGTGCTCACGGTCATCGATCCTCGAGCAACCCCGGAGCGAGCCCAGCCCGGCAGAGCCAGCTTCCGGTGTTGCTCAGAGATCCTCAGGCCAGTTCAGCGCCACCGCGGCGGCCTGGCCGAGGACCCACTCCCTGTCCTCTGAAGTCAGAAAGCCCAGCGCCTCGCGGAAGAGCGCCAGGCATTCGCTGTATGTCCCGCGCAGCCGGGTGATGTCAGTCCCCCAGAGCATGCGTCGTGCTCCGAAGGCGTCGTAGATCTGGCGCAGGAACGGGTGGATGTCGTTGAATGGGTACGGGTCGCGCGAAAACGACGGCGCTGAGGTCACCTTGACCACGACGTTTGGGTACCGCGCCAGGTCCAGCAGCTCCTCAA
>JADZDV010000400.1 GCA_020850915.1 Chloroflexota bacterium
CAGCCTCGTCCTGCTAGGCATCGCTCTGTGCGTCATGCTCGTGCTCGGAGTGGTGGTCGGAGTCGGCGCGATGGTCTTCCCGCGAGAGGGGCCGGCCCTGGTCGTCTCGATCGTCGGCGCTGTCCTTGGCGCGTTCGTCGCGATCGTGGTCGCGATACCGGTCATCATCGCCTTCGGCGTCGTCATCACGTTCGCGCAGCGAGCCATCGCGGTCGAGGACCTGGGTCCGATCGCCGCCCTGGGAGCGGGCCTACGGCTGCTACGTGGCAACCTCGGGACGAGCGCGCTCGCCTGGCTGGTCTCACTCGGACTGATGATCGGCGCGGGACTCGGTTTCGCTATTGTGGCGATCCTGGCGCTGATACCGCTCGGCGGAATCGGCGCGGCGCTCTACTTCACCGGCGGAGTGGGCGGAGGCTTCGTCGCCTACTCGGTCGTCGCGGTGGTGCTCTTCCTTCTCCTGTTAGCGGCGATTGGCGCCTTCCTGAGCGCCTACTTCTGGTCCTACTGGACGCTGGTCTACCTGCGCCTGACCGGTCGACTTGGCGAAGACCTGCTGCCCTCGCCCTCGCCCAACGGGGAGCTATCGTCCCTCGGCTGATTCAGCCGCCTGCTGCGCCATCCTGGATAGCAACGATCTCGTTGAGTCAAGCGTCCCGAGCCAGCAGCCCCAGACGGGCGCGGAGCGCGGGTAGTCCAGCCGCCAGGTCGCGTAGCGCTCCCGCCAGCGACAGGCCTCGGCATCCAGGAGCTCGAGCAGGGCGAGAAGCTGGCCGGTGGCAGCCGCGGCCTCGAAGAGGTGCCGGAGCATCCGCTCTCGGCCAGCCACGCCGGTGGGCAGCCCCAGCTCCGCGCCGAGTCGCCCGATGGTCTCGCGCGTCAGCGCGAACCCAGACCGCGCCGGGGTGACGAGCGACCGAATCAGCTCCCCCAGGCCCGGCCCTGCCTCCTCCAGCGTAGAGTCGGCCGAAGCGCTCGGTTCGGCCGACACCTCGCTCACGGCAGGTCGTCCGTCGGTCGCAGCCGCGCCCTCGGCTCGGGCTGGTACGTCTCGGGGTACTTCACGCCGACGCCGGTGTTCAGAATCACGGCTGTCTCGCGCGGCTTGACCCACCCGCTCCGGGCGAGCTCCGCCAGCGCGTGCACGCAGGTGGCGCCCTCCGGGCAGATCCACATCCCCTCGGTCGCCGCGAGCTGGCGCATCGCCGCCAGGCCGTCTTCGTCAGAGACCGCGACCGCTGTGCCGCTGGTCTCGCGCAGCGCCTGGAGCACCAGGAAGTCGCCGAGCGCCTTGGGTACGCGCAGCCCGGAAGCGATGGTGTGGGCGCCCTCCCAGAAGACGCTCTCCGTCGCGCCCTCGTTCCAGGCCTTCACGAGGGGCGCGCAGCCCGCGGCCTGCACGCAGACCAGCCGCGGCCGCTTCGAGCCGATCCAGCCGATCGCCTCCAGCTCGTCGAGTGCCTTCCAGATGCCGATCAGGCCGACGCCGCCGCCAGCCGGGTAGAGGATCACGTCCGGCACGTCCCAGTCGAGCTGCTCGGCGATCTCCAGCCCCATCGTCTTCTTGCCCTCGATGCGATAGGGCTCCTTCAGAGTCGAGGCGTCGAACCAGCCCCGCTCGGCCACTGCCCGCCCGACGATCCGGCCGGCGTCGGAGATGAGTCCGTCCACCAGGTAGAGACTGGCCCCGGCGATCGAGACCTCCTGCTGGTTCGCGAGCGGCGCATCGGTCGGCATGACGATATGGATGTCGAGCCCTGCGCGCGCGCAGTATGCCGCCCAGGCGCTGCCCGCGTTGCCCGCGGTGGGCATGGCTATCTGCCTGATGCCCAGCTCCTTCGCCCTCGTCACTCCCAGGGCCGCCCCACGTGCCTTGAAGGTCCCGGTCGGGTTGAATCCCTCGTCCTTGATCAGAACCCGCTCGAGCCCGATCGCCTTCGCCAGTCGCGGCACGTCCAGCAGGGGCGACCAGCCTTCGCCGAGCGTCGCGACGCTCGAATAGTCCTCGACCGGCAGCAGCTCGCGAAACCGCCAGATGTCCTTCGGCCGATCGACCAGGTCGGCCTTTGAGACCGCCTGCTCCACGGCTGCAAGGTCGTATCTGACCAGCAGCGGCGCCCCGATAGATGACAGGTTCTGTGGCCGATCGACCGGCAGTCTCTCACCGGTTTTCGGGCACTCCAGGTGGGTGGCGAACGACACGACGACCTCCCCGCTCTCGTCGAGAAGTATACTGGGAGCCCGTGATCGTCGAGGTTGCCTTCCTGCCGGCCGTGCTTCGCGAGGTCCACCGGAAAGTGGTGATCGTCGTGGACGCCCTGCGAGCCTCGTCGACAATCCTCACCCTGTTTCAGCGCGGCGCTCCGCGAGTGATGCTCGCGGCAGATCGGGACGCCGCGTTTGCCCTCGCCGCGACCGTGCAGCCGCGGCCGTGGCTGTGCGGCGAGTCTGGCGGCCTGCCCATCGCCGGCTTCGACTTCGGCAACTCGCCGAGCCGGCTGTCGTCAGCAGCGCTGCTCGGGAGATTGGTCGTGCTCTGCACCTCCAACGGCACCGCCGCGCTGGCCGCCCTCGGAGCGGCGCCGGCGGTCTTCGTTGGGACCGGACGCAACTGCTCCTCGGTGGCGCGGCGGGCGCTCGTGGTCGCCGAAGAGCGAGGCCTGGACGTCGCGGTCCTCTGCGCGGGCGACGAGCGCGGCAGCCTGTTCAGCCTGGAGGACGCGTTCTTCGCGGGCCTAGTCGTGGAGCGCATCGCGCGCCTGCGCGCCGCGAGCTGGCCGGTCGACGAGGCCAGGCCTCGCGGCGGCGACCCGTCCGTGTGCGTTCTAGACGAGTCAGCCGTCGCCGCCCGCCGGCTCGTCGCCAGCTTTGTGTCCGGGAGCACGCCAGGCTATGGCTGGCCAGACCAGGAGGACGTGCGGGCAATGTTCCTCGAGGCCCGAAACGGGCACACGCTGCCTCGACTGGGCTACGCGGAGGATCTTGCACTGTGCGCGCGCATCGACGACGTAGCGCTTGTGCCACGCCTCGATCGAGCGGACGGGCAGCTCGTCCTGAGAGTGGACGGCTAGCCTCCGGTGGGTCGCGTCAAGTCGCGCGCTCGGGACAGCGGCAGGCGGCACGGGGCGTCGCCTCGCCTGATCCTGCTCGTGGGACTGGCCACTGTCGCGGCCGGCCTGGCGTTCCGCCTCTGGCTCCTGCACGGTCCGTACGGCGAGGTAGAGGCGGATGAGTCGGTCGTCGGCTTGATGGGGTTGCACATCCTGCAGGGCGAGCGGCCGGTGTTCTACTGGGGGCAGCCGTATCTGGGCAGCCTGGAGGCGTACCTGGTGGCGGCCGTGTTCGCGGCTGTCGGCCCGTCGAACCTGGCGCTCAAGCTGGTGCCGACCGTCGCCTTTCTGGCGTTCCTGGCCCTCAGTTTCCTGGGCGCGCGTCGCGACCTCGGCTCCCAGCCCGCCGCTCTCACGGCCATCTGGTACGCACTCCCGCCATCGTTCCTGGCGTTCTGGAGCGTGAAGGCGCGCGGCGGGTACGTCGAGCTGCTCCTGCTCGGACAGGCGCTCATCTTCCTAGCGCCCTGGGCGGTGGCAGGCCGCTGGCTCGCGGCTCGCCTGTTCCTCTATGGAGCCATCGCGGGCGTGATCGTCTGGACGCATCTCCTGGGCCTGGCCTGGGCGGTACCGGCGCTCGGCTACGTGGCGGGCCGTCTCGGGCTACGCCGCCTCAGGGGCGCGATGCTCGCCTGTCTCGTCGGGGTGCTGTTAGGCCTGAGTCCAGCGATCGTGGAGAACCTGACACGGGGCGGAGCGACGCTCGCGGCGCTAGGGGCCGAGCAGACAACGCTCGAGGTAGTTCAGGACAACTTCCGCCAGCTCGTGGACGTGGGCCTGCCGGTCATGGCGGGCCTGGGCCAGGCGACCAGCTCGCCCGTGCTGTTCGAGCAGGACTGGCCCCGAAGACCCGGGAGCTGGCCCTGGTCGGGTGCGGTCCTGCTGGGACTGGGAGCCGTCCTGCTGGCGCCGTGGGCGATCGCGCTGACGGCGCCATTCCGCGGTCCGCGGGGCGCCAGCCTGGCGACGCCCTATTTCGGCGTCCTCGTGCCGGCGCTGACTGTCGTGCTCGCGAGCCTCGGCCGCTTCGGCGAACTGGTCGCGGAGCCGCGCTATGCGCTCGGTCTGTACGTCGTCGCCCCGCTGGTCTTCGCGAGCCTGTGGCGGCTCCGAGCGACGTATCCGCTGCTGCTGGGCGGGTGCCTGACCGTGATCTTTGGTCTCAGCGCGTACAGCCTGGCCACGGCGGATCCGCGGCTCAATCTCCCGACAACGGCGGGGACGAGCCGGGAGGCCAGCCGCGCTCAGCTCGTCGCCTTCCTGGAACGCGCGAAGGTGGCGGCGATCTACACGGATTACTGGCTCGCCTATCCGGTCATCTTCGAGAGCCGGGAGCGGATCGTCGCCGCGGTCGTCTCCGGCGGCTACGATCGGCTTGCGGCGTACCCGCACCTTGTCTCGATCGACCCGTCGCCGGCCGCCGTTTTCGCCGCCGACACCGAGCCCGACGCGCGATTCGCCGAGAAGCTGAGTGCCGCCGCGAGCGCGGCTCACGTCGAGGAGGTGGCCGGCTTTCGAATCTATCGCGACACCTCGAACCTGGAGCCGCTCCGCGCTCGCTGAAAGACTCAGTTCGACTGCATGGCCCCGTACCAGCCCTCGCGACCGATCAGCGGAACGAACCGCACAGGACCGAGCTTCTGCTGCTCGATCTGCTCGCCGTGACGCACGAGGCGGAGAAGCTCCTGGTCCGTCCGACCGCCGACCGGAATGACCAGCCGCCCGCCGTCGTTCAACTGATCGCTCAGCGGCCGCGGCACGTACGGAGAGGCGGCCGAGACGACGATGGCGTCATACGGAGCACCCTCGCTCCAGCCCAGCGTGCCATCGCCGACGTGCACCCGGACGTTGGTGCACTGGAGCTTCTGGAGTCGCTCGCTGGCCTGACTGGCCAGCTCTGGCAATCGCTCGACCGACTCGACCCGGGCCACCAGGACGGACAGCAGGGCCGTCTGGTAGCCCGACCCGGTGCCGATCTCCAGGACGGAGTCAGTCGGCTGTAGCACCGCCGCCTGGAGGGTCAGGGCCACCACCATCGGCTGCGAGATCGTCTGGCCCTGGCCGATCGGCAGGGGCTGATTGGCGTAGGCTTCAGCGCGGAGACGATCGGGAACGAACGCCGACCGATCGACGGTCAGGAACGCCCGGAGCACGCGCTCGTCGGAGATCCCCTGCTTGCGCAGCGTCTCGACCAGCGTCTCGCGAGCGCGGGCGTGCTCCAACGGACTCCCTCGCGCGTGAATCAGGCCGGCGCAGCGAGCAGCCGGCAAATCTTATCAACGTCTAACAGTGCTCGGGCAGATCGTTGACTATACTTTACTTGGTCTGCACTCGGGGCCGGCTCGCAATCGTGGCGACTCCGTGATTAGCGCTGGGCACGTTATCCCCAGTTCTTGCGACTCAGGAGGAATGAAATTGCCCCTCTATACCTACGCGTGCGGTGCGTGCGGTCAGGAGATCGAGAAGCGGCAGGGTTTCCACGACGCGCCGCTCACGACATGCGATGCGTGTGGGGGTGAGCTCCGGCGCGTGCTGCACCCCGTTGGCATCGTCTTCAAAGGCAGCGGCTTCTACAATACCGACTACAAGAACGGCTCCAGCAAGGCGGCAGGTGGCGAGACCCCGGCGGACAAGACCGCCGATGCAAAGCCCGGCACGGACACGAACGGGACAACGGGCGACGGCGGCTCCGAGAAGCCGGCCGCGGCGACCTCTGACACGAGCAAGAGCGCGAAGCCCGCGGCGGCCGCCGCGCCCGCGGAAAAGGCCTCCTGACGAACCGACCAGCGCAGGAACGCTCGCTCGGCTGGCGATCGTCTGGCGTTCGCGGCCAGACGCGGCGTCGCGCGTCCGGAAGGTAGGGAGCCGTGCGCGCCGTCTGTCAGCGGATCACCCGCGCGTCGGTCACCGTGGAAGGCGAGGTCGTCGGGCAGATTGGCCGCGGCTGGATGGTGCTGCTCGGGGTTGGCCCGTCCGACGACGAGGCGGTGGCCGCGCAGCTCGCGGATAGGATCGTCGGCCTGCGGGTCTTCGCGGACGAGCAGGGCAAGATGAACCGGTCCGTGTCTGACGTCGGCGGCGCGCTCCTGGTGGTCTCCCAGTTCACCCTCTACGCCGATACCTCCCGCGGACGCCGCCCCGGCTTCACCGGCGCCGCGGCCCCGGCCCTTGCCGAGCGACTGGTAGATCGGTTCGTGACCGCTCTTCGCGACCGCCAG